>URVD01000016.1 GCA_900551195.1 uncultured Collinsella sp. | reverse complement strand
GCCCTCGGGCTTGCTCCACACAATCAGGTACGGCATATCGGGGAACGCCAGGCGCACGCCCTTGTCCTCGGTTTTCTTGGTCAGCGTAACCACGCGGCTCTCGAGCACGTCAAAGATGGTCTCCGCGAAGTCGAAGAGTTCGTGGGTAAGCGGCAGGCTCTGGTCGATCATGGGGTTCTTGCTGCGATGCTCAACATCAATCAGGCCAGTCGAGGGAACGGCAGTACAGAGCTCGGTGGCCTCACGCTGCTCAAAACGGAGCTCGTAATCGTCATAGGACTCGCCCTCGTCGAGCGGGCACTTAAAGCCGGGGTGACCGCCCACAAAGAATGGCATATCCTCGGTGCCCTCATTGGTCACCTCGTACGACACGGCCACCTTAGCCGCATCGATCGTGTAGCGCGCGACGATCTTAAACGGATACGGATACTGCTCGAGTAGCTCGGCGTGGTCGGCAGAGCTTAGGCTCAGCGCAACCATGCTGTCGCCCTGCTCCTCGAGCTTCCACTCCTGCTTGCGGGCAAAGCCGTGGCGGGCAAGCTTGACCTCGCGGCCGCCCATGGTCATCGCGCGGCCGCCACGAAGGCCGCCGCAAATCGGAAAGCAAATGGGTGCCTGGCCCGACCAGACCGCCGGATCGCCCTGCCACAGGTACTCACGGCCGTTGGCCGCAATAGAAGTGAACGACCCGCCCGCCGTGGTCAACGCCACACAAATCAAACCGTTATCAAGAACAAACTCCATAGGAGCCTTCCCTTTCTTACGACAGCCCGCCAAGTCAATAGGGCTGATAGAAAACCGGCCCGCGCCCCCTCACAGAAACGCGAGCCGTCAATTGAAAAGCTGCAGAATGCCGGGTACCGCCAAAACGAAGCACACAAGCTCAGCAAGCAAACGTGTTATCGGAGCAACTTGCCATACCAGAACGCTTCGCAACAACAGCGGTAACCCCACAGGCCACTCAGACATCAGCGAGAAGCCAGCTGGCGAGGCAAGGTGCCGTGAAGCGAGACGGCATTGACCTTCTGGTCATGCCGTCGAAGCTGAGCGGCAGATTGCCCGCCAGATGGCTTCGCAGCGTCGACCGGTCCGGCGTTTGTTAAAACGCCGGAACCCCCTTAGTCGTGATACTCGCCGCGGTCCCACTTCTCGAGGAACTCGTCAAAGAAGTGCGGGTCAGCCTGAGCCTCAGCGTCGGCCTTATTGCAGGCATCGATCTTGGCAATCAGGGCATCGTGCTCGGGGGTCTTCTCGTAGGGCTCCTCCAGGAAGGCAAGCATGATATCGGCCATCAGGAACTCGCCGGTGATCTTGCCGCCAAAGCCCACGATGTTGGCGTTGAGCTCGCGACGGGCATACAGGGCGGAGGTCATGTCGCGAACCAGGGCGCAACGGGCGCCGGGAACCTTGTTGACGGCGTTGGTGATGCCGATGCCGGTGCCGCACAGGGCCACGCCAAAGTCGGCCTTGCCGCTGGCAACGGCCTCGCCCACGGCCTTACCGTAGATGGGATAGTGCGTACGGGTGTGGCTGTAGGTGCCACAGTCGAGCACCTTGTAGCCAGCCTGCTCCAGGCGGTCGGCCAGATAGATCTTCTCGTCCGTAACGATATGGTCGCAACCGATTGCGATGGTCTTCTTCATCAGAACGTCCTTTCGTCTGAATTCACAAGTTGAGGTAGAAGTTCGAGTTCTCGGTGGCTCTCGTTAGGCCATCTTGTTGAGCATGTCGACACGGATCTGGTGACGGCCGCCGGCGTACTGAGCGCGCAGGAACTCGCGGGCGATCTTCTTGGCGACCTCGGTGCCCACAACGCCCGGGCCCATGGTGACCATGCGCGAACCGTTGTGCTCGCGGGTCATGTAAGCGGAACGCTCGTCGGAAATGTTGGCTACGACCATGCCCTTGATCTTGACGGCGGCCATATAGGAGCCGACGCCGTACTTATCGAATGCGAAGCCCTGGGAATCCTTGTGCTCCAGCAGGTCCTTGGCAACGGCGGTCGCGGAATCGACAAAGTCCGCGGCAGGGGTCTCGGAATAGTCGACGACCTCGTGACCGTCGGCGATGAGCATCTCCTTGATGGACTCCTTCATCGACATACCGTCGGCATCGGAAGCGATTACAACCCTCATGACATCCTCCTTGAGAGATACGCAGGTGCGTAGTTTCTGTTTGGAAGTGTTGAATCGCGTTCAGGTCCGGGCATCTGAATGTGCGGTTCTTCACTGTTCATGTTTATTTGAACACATTCGAACATCAACTGCAACAATTATTTGTTTGTCTTTGTTCTATTTTGAACAAATACCGTTCACGGATGATTGCTGACCGTTTGGGAACGGGAAAACCTAGCCTGCCACGTATTCAACAAACAAATAGGGCGGCCGAGAACGTGTCTCGGCCGCCCTTCTTACGGTTGGTCTTCCAAGGATCGCTTTGCCGCCTACTCAGACTGTCCGCTCTTCTTGGCATGTTTGGACGGAGCCCTCAGAAAACGACCCGTCAAATAGTTCGCCGGGCCAGAGATATCGATCCCCAGCAGCGTGTGCCCCAGCCACAGAAACGCCGCGAGCACCAGCAACGGGATAACGCACGAGGTCACGATCATCACGATGACGCCTTCGATCAGATCGGTCACCTGTTGCACCACCTTATCGGTCATCGACTTGGCACTGTCGGTCACCGATGTGAGTAAACTCGATGCCCCATCGGTCAGCTGCTCAAGCACATTCTTGTTTTCCGTGGTCTCGGATTTCTTCTCGCTCTTTGTGGAGCTCGCCTTGCTCGCTTCAGTCGCCTTTTGCTCTGTCTGCTCGATACTCACCTGATACGTCTCATCGACCTTTTGCGACACCCATACGCTCGCGGGCACAAGCGCCATGCCGATCACGGCAACCACCAGCACGCGCGTCGCCGCACGGCGCAGGACGGCGCTCGTGCTCCAGCGCCCGTGAATGCCGAGCGACACCGCAAAGAGTACCAGCGCAAACGGGATCAGGATACCCAGGCCAACCGACCACAAAATGGTCAGCAGGTATTTCTCGAGGTAGAGCACGGCAAGCACGATGCCAAGGTTGCCTGAAAGCTGCGCAAGCTGCTCGGCAACCGGCGTTCCCGTATCACCCGGCAGCGCGGTAATGCCCGCAGACAGCGCCACGCACGAGGTCGTGAGCGCCAGTACGTTGCCTTTCTTTTGATCGATGACCTCGATGGTGGAGTCCCATGTTTTGGTATCGGCAAAATGCGGACGAGCCACAAAGCCCGACAGCAGCGCCAGTACCACGAGTGCAACGATAAAGCCAATCTGCAGCTTTTTGTTTGCGCACACGACATCGGACAGGCTGGGCTGCAGCTCGGTTACCGTCGTGTGCTCGGTTATCTGGACAGGACGCCCATGAGCCATCTCGCGCGCATCTCTTTTTTGTATTGACCCGTTATCCGGCATTTGGATACCTCCTCAGTCCGGTCTGTATTGCGGATGGAAGTATACCCACCCAGTAAAAAACCGAACGGGAGGACAACGGAGCGCACCAAGACTGTCCCCAATGACTACCTCGCCTGCAGCGCCAGTTAACAAATGACTCGCGTGTGTTCCTCGATGGCAGTGCGGTCCTCGGCGGTAATACCCGGCTCGCACACTACGGCGTCCAGGCTGTCCAGGCGGCAGAAGGTGTAGAAGTCGCGTTTGCCGATCTTGCTGGAGTCGGCGATCAGATAGCGCGAGTCGGCCTTGCTAAAGGCGAGCTGCTGGATACGACCCTCATCCATATTGGACGTAGACACGTCGCCATCCAGAATGCCGTTGGCGCCGATAAACGCCGCATCGATGCCCAGGGCGCGCAGGGTATCCTCGGCCGTTGGTCCCACAAACGCGGCGGTGCGGCGACGGTACATACCGCCCACGAGGCACAAGTCGCAGTCCTCGCGCGCCTCGAGCAGGTTAAACACCGAAAGCGAATTGGTCACAATGCGCAGGCGAAACGTCGGCAGCATCGAGGCCATCTGCTCAACCGTGGTACCCGTGCCCAAAAAGATGGTCGAGCCTTCCTCGATAAGCTCCACAGCACGGCGCGCAATCTGCAGCTTTTCCTCGGCATGCTTCGTGCGCTTTTCGGTGTGCGAATACTCATGGCGCAACATAGCGTGGGGACGACCCTGTGCACTGCGGGCGCCGCCGTGCACGCGCTCGATCTCGCCCAGGCTCGCAAGTTCTTCGAGGTCGCGGCGAATCGTCATGTCCGAGACACCTAACGCATCAGAAATCTCTTTTACCGAGACCGTCCCCTGTTCCTCGAGCAGCTGACGAACCTTATCCTGACGCTCCGCCTTGATCATTTTTACTCCTTTGAGTGGTTTTGTTCGCATTTATAGTAATCGAACATTTATGCTCACTCACCCTAAACGGTCGATTTTTCCCGGTGAACGGTAGGATAGTAAACGCCAAACGTTGAATATCGAATGTATCCGACACATCAACTTCAGCTATACATAGGCAAAAAGCTGCAATTTTAAGATCATCTCAATCCGATGCACCTCAATAAAACAAATTGAACTTTTCCGAACAGTAGAAAACAGATTGACACACTAATTCTCTTAGACTTAAATAATAAGCAACTTAAACAAACAGATTCGAACACGTTCGATCTGCATGGAACGGAAGGAGTTGCAGACATGTCCGCAGAGAGCAATCTGTTCTTCGAAGACACCGTGTTTGTTTGCGACCGCACCACGCAAGAAGAGGTCTTTACCGAGATCGCCAATAAGCTGTCACTCAAAAACTATGTTGCGCCCGCGTTTCTCGAGAACATCATCGAGCGCGAAAAGGGCTACCCCACCGGCATGGATATGTCCGTCGTCGACCCCGAGTTGCCCAGCTTTGCCGTACCTCACACCGAGGTCGAGTTCGTTCACACCCGTCGCATCGTCCCCGTCAAGCTGACGACCCCCGTTGAGTGGCACTCCATGATCGACCCCTCGCAGACCTTCCCCGTCTCGCTCCTGTTCATGATTCTCAACGACGACAAGGAGGCCCAGGTGGGCATCCTCGCCAAGATCATGGACTTCGTTAACGCTCTTGGCACCGATCGCGTCAAGGAGCTGTTCTCCATGACCGACGCCAAGGCCATCTACCAGTTCTTGGTCGACAACTTTCCTGCCGACTAGCCAATTACCCTTAGGAATCCGCGGAATAACCCGCATAGAGAAAGGAATTCATCATGATTAAGGTTCTCGCAGCTTGTGGCGCCGGTGTTAACTCCAGCCATCAGATCAAGGACGCCATCGAGTCCGAGTTCAAGAATCGCGGCTACAACCTGCACTGCGACGCCGTGATGATCAAGGACGTCAACGAGGAGATGCTCTCTCAGTACGACATCTTCGCACAGATCGCCAAGACCGACTTTGGCTTTGAGGTTAAGACCCCGATCGTCGACGCTGGCCCGATCCTTTACCGCATGCCTGCCATGGCTAAGCCGGTTTACGACAAGATCGAGGCCATTATCAAGGAAAAGGGTCTCAACTAATCTTTTGCAGCTTCGCTCTGCGCAATTTTTGGCTTTAAGGAAGATGACGACCGGGAACGGCATCTTCCTTTTTTAAGGCAACATACGGAAAAGGAAATTCTCTTTTAGGAAAGAGGGAGACATGGACGCAGTAATCGGGTTTGCTAATGCCGTCTTTCAGCCGCTGATCGACCTTGGCGCAGCCCCTATGATGACCATCGTTTTGACGGTTATCGCCCTACTCTTCAAAGTAAAGTTTACCAAGGCCCTCGAGGGCGGCCTTAAGCTCGGTATCGCCATTACCGGCATCGGTGCCATCATCAACATTCTGACGACGGCCTTCTCGAGCGCCATGACGACGTTCGTTGAGTCCACCGGCCTTCAGCTCACCGTTACCGACGTGGGTTGGGCACCGCTGGCCACCATCACCTGGGGTTCTCCCTACACGCTGTACTTCCTGATGGTTCTCGTCATCGTCAACATCGCGATGATCGTGCTCGCCAAGACCAACACCATCGACGTCGACATCTTTGACGTTTGGCACCTCGCCTTTGTCGGCCTTGCCTGCATCTACTTTGGTGCCAACATTGTCGTCGCCACGCTGCTCGTCGTCTTCGTCGGCGTCATGAAGATCATGAACTCCGACCTTATGAAGCCCACGTTCAACGATCTTTTGGGTGCTCCCGAGGAGAACCCCATGACCACGACTCACATGAACTACATGATGAACCCGCTGGCCATGCTGCTCAACAAGATCATCGACAAGGCGCTCCCCTTCCTCGATAAGTACGACTTCGATGCTGCCAAGCTCAACAACATGATTGGCTTCTGGGGCTCCAAGTTTGCTATTGGTATTTACCTGGGCGTCTTCGTCGGTCTGCTTTCGCACCAGACCCCGCAGCAGATCTGCACGCTCGCCTTTACCGCCGCAACCTGCCTTGAGCTGTTCTCGATGATCGGTTCTTGGTTCATCGCAGCCGTTGAGCCGCTGTCTCAGGGCATCTCCGACTTTGCCAACAACAGCAAGTGGCTCCAGGGCCGTACCCTCAACGTCGGCCTCGACTGGCCCTTCATCGCCGGCCGCGCCGAGATCTGGGCTGCCGCTAACATCCTTGCCCCCATCATGCTGGGTGAGGCACTGCTGCTCGCCAACGTTCCCTGCCCCCTCTCCCCGACTGGCACTTGGAACGGCCTGCTGCCGCTCGGCGGCATCATCGCCATGGGCCTGACGCCGGCACTGCTCGTTGTCACCCGCGGCCGCGTGATCCGCATGGTCGTTATCGGTGCTGTCCTGTTGCCCGTCTTCCTGGGCGCTGGCACCCTCGTCGCCGATTTCGTTACCTTCACCGCTAAGACTGTCGGCGCTTTCCCCGATGGTGTTACCGGCCTGATCTCTCAGACCACCATGGAAGGACCTGTCGAGAAGTTCCTGGCCTTCTTCGTGGGCAAGGCGACCACGGGCGATGTGACCATGATTATCGCTACGGTCGTTGCTATCGTCATCTACGTCGTGCTCTTTGCTTGGTATCGCAAGCAGATGATCGCCCGTAACATCGAGTACGCGAAGCAGGATAAGTGCACCCTCTCGCCACTCACCACCGGCAAGTTTACCGAGGAGGACCTCAAGGCTGCTAAGGAAGCCGAGTCCGCAAAGGCAAACGCCTAACTCATTGCCACATATCCCCTGTGGAAGAAACCCGTCGCATCCCGGCGGGTTTCTTTTTGTTTGTCCACAGTAAGTCAATCATCACTTTTTTGAGAAAAATACCCCCTGCTTTAGTGGGGTGTAGTGATAATCTCGCCTGTTCGCGCTACAGTTTGTCGGAAATACCTCGATGTTAGGAACTAAATGATCACTTCCGAGCTTTTCGGCACCGCGCCGTGCGGTACCCCCGTTCATCGTTACACCCTCGACGGGCCCGAGATCTGCGTTCGCATTATGGACTATGGCGCCACGGTGCTTGGTATCGATGTGCCCGACATTCCCGGCAACGTGCGCGATGTGGCGCTGGGCTTCGATAAGCTCGAGGATTACTTTGACAACCCCGCCTGCTTTGGCGCGACCATCGGCCCTGTGGCAAACCGCACCGCTGGCGCCACGATCGCCATCGACGGCACGGACTGGCATATGCCCGCCAACGAGGGCGCCAACAACCTGCACAGCGACCTTGAGCACGGCCTGCACAAACGTGTGTGGGATGTTGAGCTCGACGAGGTCCATAACGCCGTGCGCATGACCACCTCGCTTAAGGATGGCGAGCTGGGCCTGCCCGGCAACCGAACCTTTACGGCCGTGTTTACCGTTACGCGCACCGGCGTCTTCCGCATCGATTATGGCTGCGAGAGCGACCGCGCCACCTACGTGTCCATGACCAACCACACGTACTTTAACCTTGCAGGCCATAACGCCGGCATGGACTGCGAACATTTCTTTGTCGCCAACGCCGCCCACTACCTGCCCATTAACGAGCAGAACATCCCCACCGGCGAGATCGCTCCGGTCGAGGGAACACCGTTTGACTTTCGCGAGCTTCGCCCCGTCGCACCCGGCATGGAGGCCGACGACCCGCAGATCAAGCAGGCCCGTGGCTACGATCACTGCCTGTGCATCGATGGCTATCAGTACGGCCGCAACCTGCGCCGCGCGATGCACGTCGAGGAGATGTGGACCGGTCGTGAGATGGACTACTACACCACTGCCCCGGGCGTGCAGCTCTACACCGGCAACTGGCTGGGCGACGAGCACGCCAAGGACGATGCCAACTATGGCTGGGGCGCCGGCTTTGCCCTCGAGGCCGAGATGTACCCCGACACGCCGCACCAGCCTCTGTTCCCGCAGGGCATTGTGGGCCCGGGTCATCCCTATAGCAATGTGATCGAATATCACTTTATGAGGCACTAAGCCCACAACGCGACATATCGCACAGCAACGCCCGCCGGCACCACCGCCGACGGGCGTTTTTTCATCTTTTGGCTCATTTTCGCTGTGACTGTATGAGTGACATATCAAAACTATGCCCATTTACTACGTTTAGCCCGGGATGCTCGACCATGCACCGGTTTTTGTTAAATTCGCAAGCCGTCTACCTGCGGTTTTGTTTTTCTCAAATTCGACATGCTCGGCGATAGCCGACCAAACGTAGTAAATGGGCATAGTTTTTGACAGGCGGCATCGCGCGCATCCCTCGCAAGGGCAAAATGATCCGTTTTCCTCCGTCCCCAAGGGATCAGTTGAACAGATTGCCAATGGGGTCGGGGGCGGAACTGGGGAGATAACGGATTTCTAGCTCTATGCCGAGCTTTTGCAACTCTTTGAAGGCGGCGATGTCCGTATCGCCTACGGCAATGGCAGGCGTTGCAGAGCGCTTGCCCTCCCTCGCCCGCATATGGCCGATGCTGATCTTGGTTATTGGCACACCGCCCTTAACCAGCGCGAGTGCATCCGTGGGCGACGCCACCATGATGAGAATCCATTGGCGCGGCGTTGCGGTATAAATGATGTCGATGGTCCTTTGCACCGAGAAAAACCGCGTCCAAACGCCTTCTGGCGCCGCCACCCTCATGGGTGCCCATTGGCGCGAATCCGCCGCGATCTCATCGTTGACGATTAAGACAAGATTGGAACCCACGGCTTCGTTCCACAGCTCAACGTCTTGCCCGTAAATGAAACGGTCATCGATACGCGTGAGAAGGATCTTGGGTTGAGCCATGGCTGCCCCATTCTGTTTGAGACCCATACGAGCGGGACGTCGGCCACCAACTCAACAGCAGGTCAAGTACCAAATGGGCACTGCAGACATCACGCCTCTAATATTAGTGCATTTAAAGTGAGAAAAGCCGTCAGAACACTTGCGCGGATGTGCGATGTCCCGTATCATAGACAGCCGTTGGCGCCTCAGTTGCGTCATCACATGGCCGCCAGCGTAGCTCAGTTGGTAGAGCACCGCTCTCGTAAAGCGGGGGTCACCGGTTCGAGCCCGGTCGCTGGCTCCATTGCTCAAGATAGCCGCCTTCGGGCGGCTTTTTTGTTGCCGATTTTGAGTGCGTGCGCGCCAATCCAAGCATCGCCACGTCAACAGCGGCCCACTCGGTGGACTTCGGGTTTAATGCTTAGGGGCGGGGATTTACCAAAGTGAAATCTTAATGAAAAGAAACCCAGCTGCAACAATTGCCATGGTGAGGGCTCGAATTGGCCATATAGATCTAAAATAGTCACGATATACAAATGTCGAGAGACGTTGGGGATATAGATGAAAAGAACTAAGGGTTTTCTTTTGCTGGTATTGATGCTGCTCGGACTGTTCTGCCTGAGTGGCCCTTCTTGGGCCAAGGCTGTCTGTCCTGAAGGTGAGCCTCAGCAGTCTTATACGGGCAGTCTGCTGATAACTGCTAAGGAGGGCGATGCCGACTCTCAGTCTTGGGTAAATCCCCTTGCCACTTTTGAGGGGGACGGCGGAACGGTCAAGCTTGACCATATTGGTAGCGGGATTTTGAGGTGGCAAGTTCTTCCGGACAAAATTGCGAACGATCCCTTCTCTTTTGCTGGAACGATATATCTATACAAGGTTGTGAGCGGAAAACAAAAATACGTCGATTGCTATCCGACAAACGGGTCTGGAATTGCATTCACCGGCATTTCGGGGCAGATTGATACACATGTACGAAAGGGAACCTATGTGGTGCGTTGGGTTGGAGCTGCTGCAGGCCCGATATGGATTGCGGTCTTGCGCCCCGATGTCCAAATAGGTTTCTCTCTCTAGACGGGAAGTTGCTCATGAACGCCATATACGACGGGGATGACTGGGTCGATCATTATACTTGGCGCCTGGTCGGCTCGAACGACAATGGGGATGTGGTGTTTGATGGACTATGTCCAAAGCATCTCCATCCTTTTGTCTCGTCGTTAATTGAGAGTTCCGCTCGTGTTGCCCCCTACAGCTCGGCATCGCTTCATGATACGGACGTTTTGAAGACCATAAGGGAATCAATTGACGAGGGCACGATGAGCGGCCCGCTGTTTTCTCGGCTTGTGGGGCTAGATGAGATTGGCTCGAAACGACTGCTTGCGGGCGAAAAAGTGGAACTCACTTATCGGTCGATGATTTCAATCCTGCGGCTAGCCGATGTTCTTCGCAAATAAATGAGGCTTCCCTATTCAAAACAGAAAACCCCGCCAAACGTGATTTCCCTAGGGAAAACCCGTTTGGCGGGGTCCTAGCGTGATTTCCCTAGGGGAATCACGCCATCAGACGAACAGCTCAGCCGAGCAGCTCGCTACTCCTCCCAGTAGGCGTCGGCAAGCAACTTAAAGCAGATCTTCTTGACCGGCTGTGCGCCATCGCCCGGGAACTCGAGCGTGGGCA
Source organism: uncultured Collinsella sp. (assembly GCA_900551195.1). Lineage (GTDB taxonomy): Bacteria > Actinomycetota > Coriobacteriia > Coriobacteriales > Coriobacteriaceae > Collinsella. Next base: position 4,534 of record URVD01000016.1, on the reverse strand, counting down.
TGTGAGGCTCGCCGGCAACGAACAGCGCAAACTTGTCGTCGGCAAGATCGCCGGCGATCGAAGCGTCGGAATCGACCAGATCGTAGTCGTCCTTCTCGTCAAACTCCTGGACCAGCGTCAGGCTGCCCGTAGCGACCTTGAAGGCCTCGCGACCCTCGACGTCGACCTGCAGGTCGTGATAGCGCTGATGCGTCTCATAGTGAGCCTCAGCCTCGGGACGCGTCGTGGGAGACATGACGTTCGCAAAGACCTTCTCACCCAAAATCGGATGGCTGCCGACCTCGAGCTGTGCCGGGTCGTTCTCCTCGAGCCAGTCGATCAGCACGTCGAGGCCCTTGAGCATTCCGCGGTATTCCTCGATATCGCCCAATGCACCGTAAATCATCTAAATCCCCTCTCGGATCGTTTATTTGGCAGCTACTCGGTAAATGCATTACCGACGCTGTTGCCACCCACATACGTCTCGACCAGGGTAAGGTCGGGATTGAACACGACAGCATCGGCGTCGCGCCCCGGCATAATGCTACCGCACTTGCCGTCAACTCTAACCACAAGCAAGCAACCGATGCCGGGGGCGGCGCACAAGCTCCTACAGCTCGGTCACGACAACGCCGTTGTAAACCTCGTCCCAACGATCCATAACCAAGTGGCCAGTCATGGGATCCATGGCATTGAGCTTGCCGCAGGTGTTGGCGGTACGCAGCACCGTCTCGTCATCCGCGCCAGCAGCAATCGCATGCGCGAAGCCGGCAATGGTCGAATCGCCAGAGCCCGTAGCGTTAACGGCGGGGATATCGGGGGTCTTGGCGCGGAATGCACGGCCATTATGGAAGCCCACGGAGCCGGCAGCGCCCATGGACACGACGACCCAGGGGATATCGGAGAAGCGGGCATCAGAGGCGAGCGCGGCGCGGAGCTCGTCCACATCGTCGGTGGTAAAGCTCGTGCCCAGAAGGCCGTTAATCTCGGTCAGGTTAGGCTTAACCAGCTCGGGCTTAATTTCGGACTTAAGGGCGGCCTCGAGCGAAGCACCCGAGGTATCGAGCAGCACCTTGGCGCCGGCGTTCTCGGCAATACCCGTGATCTTGGCGTAGTAGCCTGCCTCGACACCACGGGGCAGCGAACCCGAGATGGTAACGACAGCGGCCTTGCTCGCAAGCTCGGCGAACTTGGCGGTAAAGGCATCGAGCTCCTCGGGGGCAATCGTCGGGCCGCTCTCGAGTAGCTCGGTCTGGTTGCCGGCGTGGAGGATGTTAAGGCAAATGCGAGTCTCGCCCTTGATGGGTACAAAATCATTCTTAATGCCGTTGGCATCCATGAGCTCGGCCATGTAGGCGCCCATGTGGCCGCCGAGTAGACCGGTTGCCACAACGTCGTCGCCCAGCTGACCCAGTACACGGGCCACGTTGAGACCCTTGCCGCCGGCGGTCTTTTCGGGCGTCACACGGTTAACGTCGTCGATAATGAGCTCATCGAGCTGATAGCGTGTATCGACGGACGGGTTCATCGTAACGGTGAGGATCATTTTTAGCTCCTTATCTCGCAGGCTCCTTGTGCCTCGCGATACGAGTCGACAAAACGGAATTACAGAATCTCAATCGTGAACGAGCGAACGACGGTCTCCTTGGGCTTGGCGACAAGGCAGCCACGCTTATGCTCAAGCACGTCGTCCTCATCGGAGCAGGTCGAAAGGCCGCCCCAAGGCTCAACTGCCACAAAATCACCCTCGGGCTTGCTCCACACAATGAGATATGGGAAGCCCTCAAAGCTCAGGCGGACGCCCTTGTCCTCGCCCTTTTTGGAAAGCGTGACCTGGCGGCTCTCGAGCACGTCAAAGATGGTCTCCGCAAAATCGAAGAGCTCGTGCGACAGGGGCAGCGTCTTTCCCACCATGGGGTTCTTGGAGCGCTTGTCCACGTCAATCAAGCCAGTCGAAGGGACAGCGGTGCAAAGCTCTGCAGCCTCTTCTTTCTCAAAGCGCAACTCGTAGTCCGTATAGGCCTCGCCCTCATCGAGCGGGCACCTAAAGCCGGGATGCCCACCGATAAAGAACGGCATGTCCTCGGTGCCCTCGTTGGTAACCTCATAGGAGACACGCACGGCGGCGTCCTCGAGCGTATAGCGGGCGACGAGCCTAAACGGATACGGATAATCGCTCAGCAGCGCGGCGTTATCCTCCGAAGCCAGGCACATAGCCAACTCGTTCTCGCCTTGGCTCAGCAGCTTCCATTCCTGCTTGCGCGCAAAGCCGTGGCGAGCGAGCTTTACATGATGCCCGGCAAACGTCATGGCGCTGTTGTCGCGCAAGCCTCCGCAAATCGGGAAGCAAATCGGCGCCTGGCCGGACCACACTGCAGGATCACCCTGCCACAAGTACTCTCGACCTCCGGCCTCAATCGAGGTAAACGAACCGCCAGCCGTGGACACCTTAATAGAAATCGAATCGTTGGAGAGAGCGTATTCCATTGCCCATCCTTTCGAACAACTGCTTTTTGCTCGCAAGTACCCGTCTCGGCCCTGACCAAAGGACAAACCCGCACGTTCATCGATGCGTCCGGTATCCCAGCCATGCAACGGGGTACCATACAGACATTGATGCAATTACAGCTGAAAGGCCTTCTTATGCGAACCATCATCCTCTACGCCTCGCGCCATCACGGCAATACGAAAAAGCTCGTGGACGCCATCGTCGAGGCACACCCCGAGATCGATACCCTCGACGTCAAGGCGCTTGGCAAAAACGAGTATCCCAACCTGCACGAATATCATCTGATCGGTGTCGCCACGGGCATCTATTACTCCGAGATCGACAAGGACATGGCACGCGTGCTCACGAACGTGCTGCAGCCGCAGGACAAGGTGTTTGGCCTTATGACCTACGGTGGCAAAAACAAGTGGTACGGCAAGGATATCGATGGCATCTGCCGCATGAGGCAGGCCATCTTTATGGGTGTCTACGGCTGCCCTGGCTTTGATACGTGGGGGCCGTTCAAACTCACCGGCGGTGTCCAAAAGGGGCACCCGACCGCTGAGGAAATTAAGGGCGCCGTCGACTTCTTCGACAAGATCGAAGACGAGTATGGCGACATCATCGTCGAAGAGTACGCCAAGCGCGAGAAGCGCCTAGCATACGAGAAGGAGCATCCTGCAGGAGGCTTGGTGGCCGGCGTCAAGCGCACGGCAAAGAAGATCGCTAACAAACTGTAACTGTTAAGGTGCTTTTGAGCGTTTAACCCATACGGCGGGTCCGAGCAGATTCGGGCCCGCCGTCTTTTTCTATTGTTACTCGGTAAAGGCGTTGCCGACGCTCTGGCCGCCAACATACGTCTCGACGAGGGTGAGCTCATGGTCGAACACGACAAAGTCGGCGTCGCGACCCGGCATGATGCTGCCGCACTTATCCTCGATGTGCGCGGAGCGTGCCGGCACCTCGGTTGCCATGCGAATGGCGATATCGGCGCTGGCGATGCCCCAGTCGACGATGTTCTTGACGCCCTGGGCAAGCGTGAGCACCGAGCCGGCAATGCTCTTGCCGTCGGCGAGCCAGCACAGGTTGTCCTTCATGATGACATCCATGCCACCACTGGTGTAGCTGCCCTCGGGCATGCCGCCGCAACCCAGGCAGTCGGTGATGAGCACCGTGTGCTGCCAGCCCTTTGCCTGCAGCAGCGCCTTGATGGCGGCAGGGTTTACGTGCTTGCCGTCACAGATGATCTCGGCGTAGGTCTCGGGCGTGGACATGGCTGCACCCACGACACCGGGCTCGCGGTGATGCAGCCCGCGCTGGCCGTTATAGGTATGCGTAAAGCAGCTGGCACCGGCGTTGATGGCGGCGATGCACTCATCGTAGGTGGCGTCGGAGTGACCGATGCTGGTCACCACACCCTTGGCGTTCAGAGCAGCCGCATAAGCAGCGGCACCGTCGCGCTCGGCCGCCATGGCGCTCTTAACGATGCGACCACCCGCAGCCTCCTGCCACTGATCGAAGACCTCCTCGGAGGGGTCGATAAGATAAGCGGGGTTCTGCGCGCCCACGTGCTTCATGGTAAAGAAGGGGCCCTCCAGGTAGATGCCCTGAATGCGAGCACCGCAGAAGTCGGGGCCGCGACCCTCGTCCGCCTGGGCAATAGCGGCGCAGGCGTCCTTGATCTGCTCGACGCCATCGGTGAACGTCGTGGGCAGCCAGCTGGTGGTACCGCGACGGGCGAGCTCGGTTGAGCTGATATCGATGCCCTCGGGATCGTTATCGGTAGTTGAGTGGTTGTAGAAGCCATGGATGTGAGTATCGACCATACCCGGTGCGATCCACGATCCCGTGTAGTCCTTAATCTCGCAAGAGGGCTCGTCGGCCTGCCAGGCGCCAAAGACGCCGTCCTCGACCATAAGATAGCCGCCCAGTTGCGGGCCTGCCGGCAAGAAGAACTTGTCAGCCTTAATTGCGTATGTGCTCATATGCACTCCTTGCTTCTTGAAGCAGTTGACCGTGGTGATACTTATACCCGGTCCATGTAAAAACAAAAAGCGCCCGCCCGCC
>URVD01000015.1 GCA_900551195.1 uncultured Collinsella sp. | reverse complement strand
TGGGGTAGGCGTCGTACAAGCGAGAGCGGCCATGGATGTCGGTGCGCACGGGCATGACCTTGCCGTCGATATTCTTGAGCGACAGCTTGCGGGCGCGCAGGCGGCAATTGGCGCAATCGTGGATACAACCGTTGGCAACCTGCAGGATGCAGTGCTCGCTCGTCATAACGCGCGGGCGGCCGAAAACGGTGATGCCCAGGGCTGCGGGCGCGGAGGTGCCAAGCGAGATAATCTCGTCGAGCGTGATCTCGGGCGAGAGCCAAAACGCCCCGGCCCCGCGCTCGGCGAGTGCCTCCATGCAGGGCGTGTTGTGCACCGGCAGGCAAGAGCGAATCTCGACCGTGGCGCCGGCCTGCGCGGCTACGGCGAGCTCGGAGATATTGCCGACGGCGACGGTGGCTCCGGCATTGATCCAGGGATCGACGCGTGCGTGGTCAACGGCGCGGCAGACCTCGTCGAGTACGGGCACGATGCCCTGCTCAAACGCATCGGCGGGGGAGAGCTCGGCCGCATCGAGCGCGTCGGTGGTCATGTAGATGCGCGTTGCACCCTCGGCGCGAGCAGCCTCGGCGGCCTCGAACGAGGTGACGGTGGCGCAGATTTGCGGCTCATCGCGGTAGTGCTCGGGCATGGGGCGGGAATCACTGGTGACAATCGCCGGCAGCTCGAGCGTGCGGGCACGCTTCGCGTACGGTGCCAGAATGGCCTCCTCGAGCGCCTTGCAAGCGGCTGTGCGCACCTTATGTACGGCGGAAAAGCCCATGCCGCAGCCCTCATCGAGCGTCACATCAAAGCTCGCGGCCTCAAAGGGCGAGGAGCCCATGCGGCCTACATGCTCAACCAGATCGGACGCCTCGACCGCGCGGGTCTTGGCGGCCTCGACGGTAAAGCCCGTGGCCGTGGCGGTGAGCGTGGGGTCGTCGCAGCAGGTGAGCGTCACGGTAAAAGGCTCGCCAAGGCGCGCCACGACGGACACGTCTACGGCGCGGCGGCGCAGCACGTCGCGCTTGAGCGCGGCGCCGGCGGCGTCGATAGCGCGCTGGCTTCGAATCACGCGTACGCGGCAACCTTCGGGCATGCTACGGGGCACGCGGCACTCGATGATGTCGCCGGCAGCGGCATCATCGGCGGCGATGGTGGTCAGGAATTGGTCGAACTCATCGTCGTGACGAAGTTCCAGCAGGTCGCCCTTGCCCACGGGCTCAAACAGCTCGATGCGGGCGATGGCGGCGCGGCGACGACGGTCGTCAGGCTTGAGCCCGCGCACATCGCGGTTGGCCAGGCGGCTGCCCAGCACCGTGCCCACGATCTGGCCGCGGTTGTTGGAGCGCTCGTAGCTCATCATCTCGTCGCCCGAGGTGCCGTCTTGGTAGGCGTGCGTAAAGTCACGGTTAAAGCAGCGCTTGAGTTGGCGCTGGCGGGCGGCCTCTTCATCCTTAGAGGTCGAAACATGGGCCAGCATGTCATCAATCTGATGACGATACACGTCGACGATGGAATACACGTAATCGGGGGCCTTCATGCGGCCCTCGAGCTTGAGCGATGCGGCGCCGGCGTCATACAGACGGCGAACAAGCTGCGAGGTATTGGTGTCGCGCGGGCATAGCGCGCGTTCGCGACCGGCAGGGGAGAGCGAGCGGCCGTTCTCGTCGATTAGCTCGTAAGGCAGGCGACAGGGCTGAGCGCACATGCCGCGGTTGGCCGAGCGGCCCGCCATGGCAAAACTCGAGAGAAGGCACAGACCCGAGTAGCAAAAGCAGATGGCACCGTGGCTAAAGACCTCGAGGTCGACGTCGGGCGCGGCGTCGTGGATGGCGGCGATCTCGTCAATGGAGAGCTCGCGCGAGAGGGTCACGCGGTCGGCGCCCTGCTCGCGGCACCAAATAGTCCCGCGGTCGTCATGGATGTTCGCCTGGGTCGAGATGTGTGTCTCGATGCCGGGCATGGTGCGCTTGACCTCAAAGAACAGGCCCCAGTCCTGGATAATGAAGGCGTCGGCGCCCAGCGTGGAACAGCGGTGGATGAGCTGCAGCGCATCGCCCATCTCGGACTGCTTGATGACGATGTTTACCGTGACATAAACGCGCGAGCCGGCCAGGTGTGCAGCACGGCAGGCCTGTTCAAAGGCCTCGTCGGTAAAGTTTGTTGCCTTGCGGCGGGCGTTGAAGCTGCCCATGCCGCAGTAGATGGCGTCTGCCCCGGCAGCGAGCGCGGCGGCAAAAGGCTCGGGCCCTCCGGCGGGCGCCAAAAGCTCGGGTCTGCGGTTGGTGGTTCGACTGGCGGTTGCGGTCATATCCTGCCTTTCAAAATGCTCAAATACTCAAAAGTATAGTGGTGCCGTCGCGGCAGGCGATGCCCGCGTTCCAAGCGGGATAAAGTCTTCAGCAGCTTGGACTGGCTGCTCCACATGAGAACCGTTCAGCGGTTCGGGGAAACCGTTGGGCGATAAAATATTCTCGCAAGCTGATAATATTCTTGCATCAAACAGAAACCTTGAGTACTATCCCAATCAAGCGCGGTGTTCAGACCGAACTGTGCCTCCCGGTGCGAACACCGCGCTCACGCTCTCTCAATTGATCGTAAGGAGAAAAACATGAGCAAGACCGTCGTGTCTTCCGATAACGCACCCGCAGCCATCGGCCCGTATTCCCCCGGTATCCAGGCCGGCAACATGGTGTTCCTGTCCGGCCAGCTGGGCATCGATCCCGCGACCGGCAAGATGCCCGAGGGCGTCGAGGCCCAGGCCAAGCAGTCCCTCGCCAACGTCGAGGCCCTGCTGACCGCTGCCGGCGCTACCTTTGCCGATGTCGTCAAGACCACGGTCTACCTGGCCGACATCGTCGACTTCGCCGCCGTGAACGAGATCTACGCCTCCAAGTTTGAGGCCCCGTTCCCCGCGCGCAGCGCCTTCCAGGTTGCCGCCCTTCCGGCTGGCGGTCTGGTCGAGATCGAGGTCGTTGCCGCTCTCTAAGGCGTTGGCCACAACTAAACATGACATGCAAAAAGACCCTGCAGCGCGTGCGAGCTGCAGGGTCTTTTATCAAGTGACGGATCGCTTGTGGAGCCGCACTCCATTTTGCTCGTTAGCCTTCCTTGCGGACTTTTTGCAGGTAGCGGTAGACGCTGGGCTCTGAGATGCCCAGCGCGGCGGCGGCGCAGGCCACGGCGCCCTTGAGCATGAACACCCCGTTACCGTTGAGGTGGCGAATGACGTCCACGCGGTCGCTCTGACCAAGCGACGCTACATCCAGCCCGCGCGCGCTCAGCAACTCGGCAATGCTGCGGTCGATGAGCTCCTGTGTAGACTCCGAAAGGCTTTCGACCTCGATAGGGGCGGGCTCCGTGCGCGTCGGCGCCGCGTCGAAGCATGCCATGAGCTGCTGCGCCATGGCGTTGATGGAGCGCACGGTCGAGAGGTCGGTGTTGACGCAGAGCATACCGACGATCTCATCATTCTCGCGGATAAAGTACGTCGCTGACTCCAACGTCTTGCCGCCGGCACCGCGCCCCTCGTAGCCCGTAATAAACGGCAGGTCGCGATACTTGGCGTCGTGCATGATCTTGAGTGCCAGATCGGTGGCGGGACCGCCGACCTTGCGGCCGCTCACGATGCCGTTGCGAATATCGACGATGGCATGGTCGGGATCCGAGAAATCGTGCAGCACGATTTCGCTGTTTTTGCCGAGTATCTGCTCAAGGAAATCGACCATCGGCAAAAAGCGACGTACGGTCTCGTTCACGGGCAACTCCTTGGGGTGAAATCGGAAATGTTCATAACAATTTTTTCTCATGGTAACACGGCGTCTATTGACTCGTATATTCGCAGGTACACAGCGTAATACTGACGAACGGTAGGAATTTGGCGGTAAACGGTCGACCAAAAGAAAAGTTAGATGTTATTTTGACCAGACACTTTCCTGACCTGCGGAAATGCTTTGTCTCAGCTTAAGAATAGTCTGATAACAAAAAATTATTATTGAGAATGAGAAAAATCTTTAATACGATATGCAACGAAGGCACAACCTCAACCCCGCACTGCGTCACAATAGAGCGTTAGATGCGAAAACAACTACTTCGAGGATTGGTGGTCAAATGGCCCAGGAGACGGTTACGAACGGCACTGAAGCCCTGTTCACTCGCGAAGGCATGCCGCCCGTTAAGGAAATGATCCCGTGTGCCCTTCAGCACGTACTGGCATCGTTTGCCGGTATCATTACCCCGGCGGTCATCATGGCCGGCGTCTACGGCTTTAATAGCCAGCAGAGCACCGACATCATCCAGGTCGCGCTCATTCTTTCGGCGATCGACACGGCCCTTCAGGCTTTCGCTCCCTTCCGTCGCATCGGCGGCGGCCTGCCCATCGTCATGGGCGTTTCGTTCGCGTTCCTGCCGGCCCTGCAGGCCATGGGTGCCTCGGGCTTTAGCTTTGGTGCGCTGCTGGGCGGCGAGATCGTCGGCGGCGCCGTCGCGGTCCTCTTTGGTCTGGCCTACAGCAAGATCAAGTGGCTGTTCCCGCCCGTCGTGACCGGTACGGTCATCTTCTCCATCGGCGTTTCGCTGTATCCCACGGCCGTCAAGTATATGGCCGGCGGTATGGGTACGCCGCTGTGGGGTACCCCGCAGGCCTGGTGCGTCGCTCTTATCACCTTCGCCGTGGTCTTTGCGCTCGCCAACTTTGGCAAGGGCACGCTCAAGCTGGGATCCGTGTTCTTTGGCATGATCGTTGGCATGATCGTTTCGATTCCCTTTGGTATGATCGACTTCTCCAGCGTCGCCACCGCTCAGGTCTTCGCCCTTCCCAAGCTCATGCCCTACGCGCTCGAGTTTGACCCCGAGGTCTGCATCACCCTCGCCGTCGTGTTCCCCATGGTTGCCATCCAGGTTATCGGTGACGTCTCCGCCGCCTGCCTGGGCTCCATCGACCGTATGCCCACCGAGCGCGAGCTCTCCGGCGCCATCGTGTCCCAGGGCCTCACCTCTATGGTCGGCGGTCTGCTGGGCGGTCTTCCCACCAGCGCCCTTGGCCAGAACGTGGGCATCATCTGCTCCAACAAGGTCGTCAACAAGTGGGTCTTTGTGATCATTGCGGCCGTCTTTGCCATCGCCGGTCTGTTCCCGCAGCTCTCTGCCGTACTCTCCGCCATCCCGCAGCCCGTCATCGGCGGCGCGACCGTCGGCGTCTTTGGTACCATCACCATGAACGGCGTGCGCATGTTCACCCGCGAGGGCCTCACGCAGCGCACCACCACCATCGTCGGCACCTCCGTTGTCTTTGGCCTGGGTATCTGGATGGCCAGCGGTTGCCTTGCCGGCGAGGGCATGCCCACCTGGGTGTCCACCGTCATCGGCTCCAATGCCGTGACCCCCACCGCCATCATGGCCATCGTCCTTAACCTGATCCTTCCGCAGACGCCGGTCGTGGCTCAGCACATCGATGCTGCCAAGGACGCTGCCGTGGATCTGGTCTTGCCCGAGAGCAAGAAGTAACCACTTCGGTGCTATTCGTCGGCGGACGCATCGCCTCGTCCGCCGACGTCATGCGGCGCCAAGCCGCACTTCAAAGGGTTTGTCCCTTTGGTGAAGCGTTGACGGGAGAGGGCCCGTTTCCGGTGTAGGCCGGCGCTTCGCACTCCGCCATGTCAGAGGTGTCAAACCCCGCCCCTGATGTCGAAGGGAGCATCCATGCTTCTGGTCGCTAACGGTTCCGTCTTTACCCGCAACGCTCAGACCCCGTTCATTCCAAACGGTGCGGTCGCCATAGACGGGGATACGATCGTCGAAGTGGGCCCCGAGTGCGAGCTCAAGGTCAAGTACCCGGATGCCGAGTACGTCGACGCCCAGGGCAACCTCATCATGCCCGGACTCATCAATTGCCACACCCACATCTACTCGGGTCTGGCCCGCGGCCTTGCCATTAAGGACTGCAACCCCACCAACTTCCTGGAGAATCTTGAGCAGCAGTGGTGGAAGATCGACGACAACCTGACCCTCGCCGGCACCAAGGCCAGCGCCTACGCCACGATTCTTGACTCCATCCGCGATGGCGTCACCACGATCTTCGATCACCATGCGAGCTTCTGCGAGATCCCGGGCAGCCTCTTTACCATTAAGGACGCCGCGCAGGAGCTGGGCATGCGTTCGTGCCTGTGCTACGAGGTCTCCGACCGCCGCGGCCAGGAAAAGTGCGACCAGGCCATTGCCGAGAACGCCGAGTTTGCCCAGTGGGCCGCCAAGGAGCGTCGCGATAACGACAACCACATGATCGCCGCCATGTTTGGCGGTCACGCCACCTTTACGCTGTCGGACGAGACCATGGACAAGATGGCCGAGGCCAACAACGGCCTGACCGGCTTCCACATCCATGTGTGCGAGGGCATGAATGACGTGTGGGACTCCCGCCTCAACCGCGGTGGCATCAGCCCCGTCGAGCGCCTGCTGCAGCACAACCTGCTGGGTCCCGACACCATGCTGGGCCACTGCATCCACGTGACGCCCGCCGAGATGGATATCGTCAAGGAGTCCGGTACCTGGCTCGTCAACAACCCCGAATCCAATATGGGCAACGCCGTGGGCTGCGCCCCCGTGCTCGAATTCTTCCGCCGCGGCATCCCCGTGTGCATGGGCACCGACGCCTACACTCACGATATGCTCGAGAGCCTCAAGGTCTTCCTGATCATCCAGCGCCACAACGCCGCTATGCCCAACGTGGGCTGGTGCGAGGCCATGACCATGCTCTTTGAGAACAACGCCAAGATGGCGAGCAAGTACTTCGATCGCAAGCTCGGTGTGCTCGAGGCCGGCGCTGCCGCCGACGTCATCGTCATGGACTACAAGCCCTTTACGCCGCTGAGTGAGGAGAACATCGACGGCCATATGCTCTTTGGCATGATGGGCAAAAACTGCCGTACCACCATCATCAATGGCCGCGTCCTGTACAAGGATCGCGAGTTCGTTGGCATTGATGAGGACAAGATCAACGCGTGGACCATGGCTGAGTCCAAGAAGCTCTGGAGCACGCTCAACGATCGCGCCTACTAATTCACAAGTAGATTCGCGCGCGTCGGATGTTTCGCCGCATCCGACGCGCGCATAGGCGGCCTCCGCGGGGTCGCCGGCGCTGTGCTAGCGCTACACCGTATTTGCGCCCGCCGCGCGGTCTCGCCGGGCGTTACAGAGAGGAGCTCACTATGAGCGACATCATGAGGCCGATCCCGTTTTCGCAGCTGATGAACTGGATCATCGAGGAGCACAAGACCCAGGACGCCATCTTTGGCGTGCGCAAGATGGTCACGACCAACCAGGAGGGCGCGCTTCCCATTTTTGACGAGCGCATCGAGACTCCGTTTGGTCCGGCCGCCGGTCCCAACACGCAGCTGGCTCAGAACATCGTGGCCTCTTATGTGGCCGGTTCTCGCTTCTTTGAGCTCAAGACCGTCCAGGTTATGGACGGCGAGGAGCTCTCCAAGTGCGTCAACAAGCCCTGCATCGTGGCTCAGGACGAGTGCTACAACTGCGAATGGTCGACCGAGCTCGAGGTTCCGCAGGCCTTTGCCGAGTACGTGAAGGCATGGTTTGCCTGCCACCTGATCGCTCGCGAGTACGGTCTGGGCAGCCCGGACGGCTTTGTCTTCAACATGTCGGTGGGCTATGACCTGGAGGGTATTAAGAGCCCCAAGGTCGATGCCTACATCGAGGGCATGAAGGACGCCAGTGGCTCCGACGTCTGGAACGAGTGCCGCGCATGGGCGCTCGCCAACCTGGACAAGTTTGAGCATGTCGACGCCGCGTTTGTCGAGTCCATCCCGGCACGCGTCTCCAACTCCATTACCGAGTCTACCCTGCACGGCTGCCCGCCGGCGGAGATCGAGCGCATCGCGACCTACCTCATCACCGAGAAGGGCCTCAACACCTACATCAAGTGCAACCCCACGCTGCTGGGCTATGAGTTTGCCCGTCAGCGCCTCAACGAGCTGGGCTTTGACTATATCGTCTTCGATGACACACACTTCCGCGAGGACCTGCAGTGGGTCGACGCCGTGCCCATGTTCGAGCGCCTGATTGCCCTGTGCGCCGAGCGCGGCCTGGAGTTTGGCGTCAAGCTCACCAACACCTTCCCCGTCGACGTGACGAGGAACGAGCTGCCTTCCACCGAGATGTATATGTCCGGCCGTTCGTTGTTCTCGCTGACCATCGAGGCTGCCCGCCGCATTACCGAGCAGTTTGACGGCAAGCTGCGCATCAGCTACTCCGGCGGTGCCACGGTCTACAACATCCGTGCCCTGTATGACGCCGGCATTTGGCCCGTCACCCTGGCGACCGACGTGCTCAAGCCCGGTGGCTACGAGCGCTTTAGCCAGATGGCCGGCGAGTTTGCCGACCTGGATGGCAAGCCGTTTGAGGGCGTCTCGCTCGAGGCCGTGACCGCGATCCAGACCGATTCGCTCACCAACCCGCTCTACAAGAAGCCGTTGCGCCCGCTGCCCGATCGCAAGGTCGCTGGCAAGAGCCCGCTCAGTGACTGCTTTACCACGCCGTGCCGCACGAGCTGCCCCATCCAGCAGGACATTCCCGCCTACCTGGCGGCTGTTGACGAGGGCCGCTACGAGGACGCACTCAACATCATCATCGAGCGCAACGCCCTGCCGTTCATTACCGGCACCATCTGCCCGCATCCCTGCGGCCGTGCCTGCGAGCGTGCGTTCTACGAGCCCGAGGGCGCCCAGATCCGCGCCAGCAAGCTCAAGGCCGCCCGCGAGGCCATGACCGCCGTGCTGCCCAAGCTGCGCGCCCAGGCCATCGCCAACGACGGCGAGCGCAACGTTGCCGTTATCGGCGGCGGCCCTGCCGGCCTGGCGACGGCGTTCTTCCTGACGCGTGCCGGCGTGCCCGTCACCATCTTTGAGGCCCGCGACTCGCTCGGTGGCGTGGTCCGTCACGTGATCCCCGAGTTCCGTATCGCCAGCGACGATATCTCCCACGATGCCGAGCTCTGCCTGGCCTTTGGCGCCAAGGTTCAGCTCAACGCCCACGTGGAGTCCATTGACGAGCTCAAGGCCCAGGGCTTTACCGACGTGGTCGTGGCCACCGGTGCCTGGATGCCCGGCTCTGCGGGCCTGGGCGAGGGCGCCGAGCTCGACGTGCTGGAGTTCCTCGAGGCCGCCAAGAAGGGCGAGAAGCTCGAGCTGGGCGAGGACGTCGTGGTCATTGGCGCCGGCAACACCGCCATGGACGCCGCCCGCGTGGCCAAGCGCCTGGCTGGCGTGAAGAACGTACGCCTGGTGTATCGCCGCACCAAGAAGCAGATGCCCGCCGACGAGGAAGAGCTCGATCTTGCTCTTGCCGACGGCGTTGAGTTCTGCGAGCTGCTGGCGCCCAAGGCACTCAACGGCGCCGTGCTGACCTGCGACGTTATGGAGCTTGGCGAGCCGGATGCAAGCGGCCGTCGCAGCCCCGTCGCCACGGGCGAGACCGTCGAGCTTTCCGCCACCACGGTGATCTGCGCCGTGGGCGAGGGCATCGATGCCAGCCTGTACGATGCCGCGGGCGTCGAGCATGACCGTCGTGGCCGTCTTGCCGCCACCTCCACCGGCGTCGAGGGCGTCTGGGCTGCCGGCGACTGCCGCCGCGGTCCGGCCACCGTGGTCGAGGCTATTGCCGACGCCGCCGAGGTCGCCCGTGCCATCGCCGGTGTGGACTTTAACAAGTACACCGACTGCAACGAGCAGGCCGGCCGCGAGGACACCTGCTACGAGCGCAAGGGGACGCTCTGCCGCGACAAGCGCAACTGCACCAAGACCCGCTGCCTGGGCTGCGGCTCGGTGTGCGAGGTCTGCTGCGACGTGTGCCCCAACCGCGCCAACGTGGCCATTAAGGTGCCGGGCTTGGACAAGCACCAGGTCGTCCACGTCGACGGCATGTGCAACGAGTGCGGCAACTGCGCCGTGTTCTGCCCCTACCAGGAGGGTCGTCCCTACAAGGACAAGCTCACCCTGTTCTGGAGCGATCAGGACATGGAGAACTCCGAGAACGAGGGCTTCCTGGCCGTGGACGAGGACCACTTTAAGGTTCGCGTCGCCGGCACGGTTCGCACCGTCTCAGTCGATGCCGTCAACACCGGTCTGCCCGAGGCCGTCCGCCTGACCATCAAGGCCGTGCGCGACAGCTGTTCGTACCTTCTTAAGAAATAGGCGAGTCTTTTATGGCCAAATCCATTCAACATAACGTGGCCTACGTTGCCTGCGGAAGCGGTTGTGCCTCCGCAGGCGGCGACGCCCGCTGCAGCGAAGGCTGCATTGGCTGTGGCGCCTGCGTCACGGCCTGCCCCCACGGCGCCATTGCGCTGGTCGATGGCATCGCCCGCGTGGATCGCTCAAAGTGCACGGGCTGTGGCCTGTGCGGCATGGCGTGCCCGCAGCGCGTGATTGCCTTCGTTCCCGGCTACCAGAACATCTTGGTGCGCTGCAACAATACCGATAAGGGCGCCATTGCGCGCAAGATCTGCGACACGAGCTGCATCGGTTGCGGCATGTGCGCCAAAAAGTGCCCTGCCGGCGCTATCCGCATCGAGGACAACTGTGCCCACATCGACGGTGCGGACTGCCTGTCGTGCGGCATGTGCGCCGTCGTCTGCCCGCATGGCGCCATTCACGATCGCACCGGCATCGCCGCCGGCGTGTAGAAGGGAATCACCATGGCACAGGAATTCACTTTTACCGTTAACGGCGTGGAGCACACGACGACCCAAAACAAGCCGCTGCTACGCTACCTGCGCGACGACCTGCATATCCATTCCGCCAAGGATGGCTGCTCCGAGGGCGCCTGCGGTACCTGCACCATCCATGTGGACGGCGCGGCCGTCAAAGCCTGCGTACTGACCACCGCCCTTGCCGCCGGCCGCAACATCGTGACCGTCGAGGGCCTGCCCGAGGACGTGCGCGAGGCCTTTGTGTACGCCTTTGGCGCCGTGGGCGCCGTGCAGTGCGGTTTTTGCATCCCCGGCATGGTCATGGCGGGTGCGGCGCTGATCGCCGAGGACCCCGAGCCCACCGAGGAGCAGATTAAGTACGCCATCCGCGGCAACGTCTGCCGCTGCACCGGCTACAAGAAGATTATCGAGGGCATTTCGTTGGCCGCTGCGGTGCTCCGCGGCGAAAAGCAGATCGACGAGGACCTGGAGCGCGGCGACGACTACGGCGTGGGCAAGCGCGCCTTCCGTATCGACGTGCGCAAGAAGGTGCTCGGCGAGGGCAAGTACCCCGATGACATCGACGAGCTCGATCAGCCGGGCCTGACCTATGCCAGCGCCGTGCGCTCCAAGTATCCGCGCGCCCGCGTGCTCTCCATCGATACCTCCAAGGCCGAGGCCCTGCCCGGCGTGGTGGGGATCCTGCGCGCCGAGGACGTGCCGGTCAACCAGGTCGGCCACCTTATCCAGGATTGGGACGTCATGATCGCCCAGGGCGATATCACCCGCTGCGTGGGCGATGCCATTGTGCTGGTGGTTGCCGAGGACGAGGCGACGCTCGAGAAGGCCAAGAAGCTCGTAAAGATTGATTACGAGCCGCTGGAGCCCGTGCGCAACATTGTCGAGGCCAGGGCTGCCGACGCCCCGCGCCTGCACGACAGTTTCTTTGCCTTTGGCAACACGGTGGAGCTCAAGGACAACGTGTGCCAGAGCCGTCACGTGACGCGCGGCGACGCCGCCAAGGCGCTGGCGGAGAGCGCGTTCACCGTGACGCAGCGCTTTACCACGCCCTTTACCGAGCATGCCTTCTTGGAGCCCGAGTGCGCCGTTGCCTTCCCGTACAAGAACGGCGTCAAGGTGCAGTCGACCGACCAGGGTGCCTACGACACGCGCAAAGAGTGTGCCCACATGTTTGGCTGGGACAACGAGCCCGAGCGCGTGGTCGTCGAGACCATGCTCGTGGGCGGCGGCTTTGGCGGTAAGGAGGACGTTTCGATCCAGCACCTGGCCGCGCTTGCTGCCTATAAGCTCCAGCGTCCTGTGAAGTGCAAGCTCACGCGTGCCGAGTCGCTCGCTTTCCATCCCAAGCGCCATGCCATGGACGGTACCTTTACGCTGGGTTGCGACGCCGAGGGCAACTTTACCGGCCTGGATTGCGAGATCAACTTTGATACCGGCGCCTACGCTTCGCTGTGCGGCCCGGTGCTCGAGCGTGCCTGCACGCATGCCGTCGGTCCCTACAAGTACCAGAACACCGACATCCGCGGCTTCGGCTACTACACTAACAACCCGCCTGCCGGCGCGTACCGTGGCTTTGGCGTTTGCCAGTCCGAGTTTGCGTTCGAGAGCCTGATCGACCTGCTGGCAGAGAAGGTTGGCCTGGATCCGTGGGAGATTCGCTACCGCAACGCCATCGAGCCGGGCGAGGTTCTGCCCAACGGCCAGATTGCCGACTGCTCCACGGCGCTTAAGGAGACGCTGCTCGAGGTCAAGGATGCCTACTATGCGCATCCCGGACACGCCGGTATCGCCTGCGCCATGAAGAACGCCGGCGTGGGCGTGGGCCTGCCCGATGCCGGCCGCTGCAAGATTCGCGTCGAAGATGGCTGCGCCGTGGTCTACGCCGCCACGTCCGACATCGGCCAGGGCTGCAACACCGTCTTTTTGCAGGACGTTGCCGAGGCCTGCGGTCTGCCGCTGAGCTGCATTGCCAATGGCGAGTGCTCCACCGAGAACGCTCCCGACTCCGGCACCACGTCTGGCTCGCGACAGACGGTCGTGACCGGCGAGGCTGTGCGCGGCGCCGCCTTCCTGCTGCGCGATGCCATGGTTGGCATCGAGGCCGGCAAGCCTGCGCCCGATGCTCCCGTGAGCGCGCATGGCGACGGCGTCAAGATCGAGTACGACGACGGTCGCGCCTACCAGTTGCGCACACAGGAACTCGTCGCTGGTCAGGGTATGCATCCTCAGGATCCCGCGGCTGCCATCAAGGCGCTCGAGGGATGCGAGTTTGGCTACGTGTATCTGGAGCCGACCGACAAGCTGGGCGCCGATGTTCCCAACCCCAAGAGCCACATCTGCTACGGTTTTGCCACACATGTGGTCATTCTGGATGATGACGGCCGCGTGAGCGAGGTCTATGCCGCGCACGATTCCGGCAAGGTGGTCAACCCCATCTCCATCCAGGGTCAGATCGAAGGCGGCGTGCTCATGGGTATGGGCTATGCGCTTACCGAGGACTGGCCGCTCAAGGACTGCGTACCCCAGGCAAGGTACGGCACGCTCGGGCTGTTCCGTGCGCCCGAGATTCCGGATATCCACGCCATCTACGTGGAGAAGGACGAGCTGTTGCCCGTGGCATACGGCGGCAAGGGCATCGGCGAGATCGCAACGATCCCCACGGCGCCCGCCGTACAGAACGCCTACCGCGCGTTTGACGGCAAACTGCGTCCCGATCTGCCCATGGTGGATACGCCCTACAGCCGCGTCCGCAACCGCGGGTAGGGTAGGGCGCGGACAGCCATTACTGACGAGCTGTTCGCGCTCAACATCAACTGCATATGCTGCGCCTTTGGCCCCAGCTCCATCGTGAGTCGGGGCCTTTTGTTTGGAGCGCCTCCGCATGCGGAAACTGCGTCCCAGAATTTCGCTTCAGAGTGGGATGCCGTTTCCGGCTGAACCCTCTGGCGGAAAGTTCATCCCAGAATTGACGCTCGGAGTGGGACACAGTTTCCGGATGGAACCTCAGCGGAAATTGCGTCCCAGTTTGAGCGTCTATTCCGGGATGCAGTTTCCGCTGGGCGCTTCAGCCGGAAAGCGTGTCCCGTTCTGGGCCTTGATTCCGGGACACGGTTTCCGCTAGGTATGCCATATGGAAGGCGCATCCCATTCTGAGCACTCAATCTGAGATATGGTTTCCGCGGTGCCGCCAACTGGAAAGTGTGCCCCAGTTTGATGGGCAGGCGGGCATAAGCTCAACAGCTCCTACAGGTCCACCTCGTTGAGCCATGTCGGCAGCGCGGTCTGCCGGATGCCTGCCGTCTGTAGCTTTTTGGCGAGCACTCCTGCCGAGCGGACCTCGCTGATGGTAAAGCGCAGCAGAGGGTGACCGTAGAGCGATAGGTGCGCCTCGCGCTGTCGTTCGGCAACGAGCGCCTCGGCGGTGGTGCGTCCGGCCAGCATGGTCTGGTCGGTATATTTGATGAGCCCGTCGAGCTCGCCCAGCGTGAGTTCCCGCGCCTGGCGCTCCCAGGCAAAGTCCGTTCGTATGGGCTTGGCCGAATCGAAGGGGTCCGTTAGCTCGTATTGAAGCCCATCGGGTGCAAAGCCCGTTTCGATCATGACGGCTCGGGCGACCGATTCCCCGCCGCTCTCGGCGCGGGCGTCGGCATATCGAAGCGTTGTGAGAGCCGTACGAATCGCGCGACCATTGCGGGCAGTTGCTCGTTGCTCGACGGCCTCCATCAGCTGTTCCCGCACAAGGACGAGCTTTGAGATCGCCGAATCGGCAATGGGCATACCGTCGGCAAAACCGGTCTGCAACAGGCAATCTGTAACCGTTTGGATGGGCGGCGTTACCGATATGCCGGCTCTGCGTTTTGCTCCGGCCGGCTCAATCTGGTGCCGCTGAATATGTGCGCCCGGACGAGCCGACGGCTTGGTGGTACTGCAGACATGCACGACATTCAGGTGTCGCCACGAGACCTCGAGCCCCAGCAGACAGGCGGCCGAAAACGAGCAGAACGTCCAATCGGGGTGGATGATCGCAAGGGCGCGGAGGATTTCGCAATGGCGTTGCGCTCGGTTGAGTTCATCCCAGCGCGTTTTTCGCGCAAACAACCCCGGCATGGGCGAGACAACCGTGCCGCCGGTGCGCCGAAGGAGCGCTTTTCGGATCGCCGTGCTCGGGGGAATCAGGCAGCGCCCCTCTTGTTCGGCTTGAGTGAGCAGTTGGTCGATGAGCTGGTCATTGCAATGGGTCATGAGCTACCGCCTCCTTTTGGGTAGCAAAAACGTATCAGCTGGAACTTGCCGCTCAGCTGACCAAAAGCTGACCAAAATCTAACCATGCAGGTAGATGACCTGCTTTTGGCAACATATTTCTTGTTTGAATCGGTGGGCGGTAATCGGCGACCGTGAACGGTAACTGGATATGAAGTCTTGGTAAGTTTCGGGACGTGTACTTTTTGAAAAAGAGCATTCTATCTGCTGTTTTGTGTTTCTGGATCGCATATTTGAAGGCATGTGATAAGGGCGGCGGACTGTCGCCTTGTATCTGCGGAAACTGTGACCCGGAATTGCCACTCGGAATGGGACGCGCTTTCCGGACAGCCCTTCAAGCGGAAACTACACCCCAGATTTCGGCCTCAGAGTGGGATGCCGTTTCCAGATCGGGCCTCAAACGGAAATTGCATCCCGGAACGAGCCTTCAGAGCGGGATGA
>URVD01000014.1 GCA_900551195.1 uncultured Collinsella sp. | reverse complement strand
CCCCCGTCGCGCTAAATCTATCAGCCAAAGTTCCCAATGGTGGTGCATAAGGGAGCGGGCCCGGCCACTAATAACCTTTTGAACGACTCTGCTTGCAGCCGGAGCGAAAGGGGGAAATCTCGGCCCCTCCCGCCCCGGCCGGACAGGTCACGCTACACCGTGTGCTGCGGCAGGTCCTGCAGGGCGATGACGTCCATGCCCATGTCGTTGGCGCTGCCGTGACCCTGCTGGTCCTCGCGCACGGCCTCGATGGCACTCACATACGTGTTGGCGGCAGACATCGCGGTCACGCAGGTCACACCGCGTCGCACCGCCTCGGTGCGCAGCAGATAGCCGTCGCCGCGCGAGCCCGGACCGTACGGCGTGTTGATGATCACCGCGATCTTGCCATCGGCGATGAGGTCGCCGATGTTGGGGCGCTCGCCGTCGTGCGGGCCGCTAATCTTCTCCACGATCTCGCACGTCACGTTGCCTCCACGCAGCACGCGCGCCGTACCCTCGGTAGAGCAGATGTCAAAGCCCAGGTAGCGCAGGATGCGGGCGACCGAAAGGATGTGGCGCTTGTCGCGGTCGCACACGCTGATGAATACCTTGCCGGCGCTCGGGTCGGGCAGCTTGTAGTCGATCGCCAGCTGCGTCTTGGCGTATGCCTCGGGATAGCTCTTGGCGATACCCATGACCTCGCCCGTCGACTTCATCTCGGGCCCCAGGATAACGTCGGCGCCCGGGAAACGGCCCCAGGGCATAACGGCTTCCTTCATGCAGAACCAGTCCAGCTGACGCTCATCGCTCGGCAGGCCCAAGCTCGCGATGGAATCGCCTGCCATGATACGCGCCGCGCACTTGGCCAGCGGCACGCCGGTGGCCTTGGAGATAAACGGCACGGTACGGCTGGCACGCGGGTTGGCCTCGATCACGTAGACGGTCTCGCCCTTGATGGCGTACTGTACGTTGACCAGGCCGCGGACTCCCAGCGCCATCGCGATGCGACGCGTGGTCTCGCGGAGCTTCGCCTGCAGGCTCTCGCTAAAGCTAAACGGAGGGATGCAGGTCGCAGAGTCGCCGGAGTGAATACCGGCCTCCTCAATATGCTCCAGGATGCCGCCGATGTAGACCTCTTCGCCGTCGCACAGGGCATCGACATCGGACTCAATCGCACCCTCCAGGAAGCGATCGAGGTACACCGGGTAGTCGGGGCTAATGCGCGCAGCCTCTGCCATGTAATCGCGCAGATGCTCGGCATCGTAGGCGATCATCATGCCGCGGCCGCCCAACACATAGCTCGGACGCACCAGAAGCGGATAGCCGATGTGCGCGGCCACGGCCTCGGCCTCCTCAAACGAGGTGGCCTGGCCCGCCGGCGGGTACATGATGCCCAGCTTGTCGAGCAGAGCGGCGAAGCGCTCGCGGTCCTCGGCAAAATCGATGGCGTCGGGCTTGGTGCCCATAATGTTCACGCCGCTCTCCTCGAGCATGCGCGCCAGCTTAAGCGGAGTCTGGCCGCCGAGCGTCACCACGACGCCGTCGGGGCGCTCGACATCGATAACGTCCATGACGTCCTCGTAGGTGAGCGGCTCAAAGTACAGACGGTCGGACGTGTCATAGTCGGTCGAGACGGTCTCGGGATTGCAGTTGACCATGATGGTCTCGAAGCCGCGGGCCGCCAGCGCGTAGCTCGCGTGCACGCAGCAGTAATCGAACTCGATACCCTGGCCAATGCGGTTGGGGCCGGCGCCCAGGATCATCGCCTTGGGCTTGTCCGCCGGCGTGGTCTCGTCGGGAGCCACGCACTTCTTGGCATCCGGGCTCGTGCGGTAGATGTTCTCGTACGTCTTGTAGTGGTACTCCGTGGCGCTCGAGAACTCGGCCGCGCAGGTATCGACCGTCTTCATGCTGGGAACCACGCCCAGACCCTTGCGATAGGCGCGCACAAAGCGCTCGTCCGAGCCGGTCAGCGCGGCAATCTCGGCGTCGCTCGTGCCGTATTGCTTGAGCAGGCGCATCGCGTCGGCGTCGATATCCTCCACACGCAGGCCGCGGATGCTCTCCTGGACCTGCACCATGTCGTTGATACGATTGAGGTACCACGGATCGATACCGCAGATGGCATGGATGCGGGCGATGTCCCAGCCACGGCGCAGGGCCTCGACCACAAAGAAGATGCGGTGCTCGGTCGGGGTTGCCGCGGCCTGAGCGAGCTCATCGTCGCTCAGCTTGTCGGCACCCTCCTTGCCACCGGCGCAGATGCCCTGGTGACCGTCCTCCAGTGAGCGCATGGCCTTGCCGAAGGCCTCCTCAAAGGTGCGGCCGATCGCCATGATCTCGCCCACGGCCTTCATGCGCGTGGTGAGCGTGGGGTCGGTACCCTTAAACTTCTCGAAGGCAAAGCGCGGCACCTTGACCACGCAGTAGTCAATCGTGGGCTCAAAGCAGGCGGGCGTTGCCTTGGTGATGTCGTTGACGATCTCGTCGAGCGTGTAGCCCACGGCCAGGCGAGCGGCGGCCTTGGCGATGGGGAAGCCCGTGGCCTTGGAGGCCAGTGCGGACGAACGGCTCACGCGCGGGTTCATCTCGATGACGATCAGGCGGCCGGTCTGGGGGTTCACGGCAAACTGCACGTTGGAGCCGCCGGTCTCGACGCCGATCTTCTCCAGAATGGCGAGCGACGCGACACGCATGCGCTGATACTCAAGGTCGGAGAGGGTCTGCGCTGGCGCCACGGTGATGGAGTCGCCGGTATGCACGCCCATGGGGTCGAGGTTCTCGATGGAGCACACGATGATGCCGTTGCCGGCGTGGTCACGCATGACCTCCATCTCATACTCTTTCCAGCCCTCGATGGACTCCTCGACCAGCACCTCGTGGGCGGGCGAGAGTTCCAGGCCCTGGCTCACGATGGAGACGAGCTCCTCGTGGGTGTGAGCGATGCCGCCGCCGGCGCCGCCGAGGGTAAAGCTCGGGCGCAGTACGCAGGGATAGCCCACGCGCTCGGCGATGGCCTCGGCGTCGGCCACGCTGTAGGCATAGCCCGAGCGCGCGACCTCCAGGCCGATCTCGGCCATGGCCTCGTTAAAGAGCTTGCGATCCTCACCGCGCTCGATGGCGGCCAGGTCGCAGCCGATCATCTCGACGCCGTACTTGTCGAGCGTGCCGTCCTTTGCCAGCTCGACGGCGGCGTTCAGACCGGTCTGGCCGCCCAGCGTGGGCAGCAGCGCGTCCGGGCGCTCTTTCTTGATTACGCGCTCGATAAATTCGGCAGTGATGGGCTCGACATAGGTGCGGTCGGCCAAGCCCGGGTCGGTCATGATGGTCGCCGGGTTGGAGTTGACCAGGATAACCTCAAAGCCATCTTCCTTGAGCACCTTGCAGGCCTGGGCGCCGGAGTAATCGAACTCGCAAGCCTGGCCAATGACGATGGGGCCCGAACCAATGACGAGGATGCGCTTGATGTCAGTACGTTTCGGCATGTTAGTTCTCCTCGGTCTCAGCGGTCTCGGACTCAGCAAAGTTCCAGCCGGCAAGGCGGTCCTTCGCGGGATCGATGTCCAGGTAGTTCTCCTCGCCGTCCATGAGTCGCGTAAAGGCGGTAAAGAGATAGTGGGCATCGGTGGGGCCAGGCGAGGCCTCGGGGTGGTACTGGACCGAGAAGCACGGGGCGTCGAGCAGCTGGATGCCCTCGGCGGTGCCGTCGTTGAGGTTCACATGTGTTAGACGAATGCGACCGAAGCGCTCGTTCATCACGACCGGCGCGATTCCGCGGCGCACCCAGACGCGCAGATCTCCATCGGCCGCATGCTCGGTCTCGCCGCCGGAAAGCTCGGGGACAAGCTTGCCCAAGCTGGGGAACAGCAGGCCAAAGCCATGGTTTTGCGCGGTGATCTCCACGCGACGGCTTACCAGGTTCATGACCGGCTGGTTGCCACCGCGGTGACCAAACTTAAGCTTTTCCATCTGGGCACCGCAGGCCAGGCTGATCATCTGGTGACCAAGACAAATACCAAAGACCGGCACCTTGCCGATCAGCTGCTGCACCTGCTCGTAGGTCTCCACCACGGCATCGGGGTCGCCGGGGCCGTTGGACAAAAAGACGCCATCGGGATTCATGTCGAGCACCTGCTGGGCAGGCGTATCCCACGGCACGACAGTAAGGTCGCAGCCGGCGCGGACGAGGCCCTCCAGAATGCCGCGCTTGACGCCGCAGTCGTAGGCGACCACTTTGTGACGGGCAGGAGCGGCAACCGCAAGTGCAAAGTCATGCGTGGCAGGCAGGTTGGCGGCCACAAACTCGTGAGGCGCGGGGCAGCTCACGGTCTTGACCAGGTTCTCGCCTACCAGCGTGGGCGCTGCGGCCAGACGCTCGGCAAGCTCGTCGACATCGAAGATCTCGGTCGAGATAATGCCCATCTTGGAACCATTGTCGCGCAGATGGCGCACCAAAGCGCGGGTGTCGACACCCTCGATAGCGACGATGCCGTGAGCGCGCAGGTACTCCGGCACGCTCACGGCCGAGCGCCAGTTAGAAGGCGTGGCGCACATGTCGCGAACGATCATGCCGCGCATAGCCGGAGCGCTCGTAGGGCGCACGTCGTCGCCGGGGAAGGCCGACTGGACGTCGGTCTCGTCGATACCGTAGTTACCGATCTGCGGATAGGTCATGGTTACGATTTGGCCGGCATAACTCGGGTCGGTCATGACCTCAAAGTAGCCCTCGAGCGAGGTGTTGAAGCAGACTTCGCCGGTCGCGGTGCCCGCGGCGCCGCATGCACGTCCATAAAAAATGGTCCCATCCTCAAGATACAGGATGCAGGGACCGCAGGTGCCCTTGCTGGTTTTGGTCAGCATACGCTGGCAAAGCTCGCTGGGCGCGAAGGTGCGGGCGGCAGCGCCCGCGGTATGGTTGTTCGCCATAATTCTCCTTCCCGGTCTCACAGGACCGGCTTAAAGGTGTGTAGTTAGGCCTCGCGGTATTGTAACCGCAAGCATGCCTCATGGCGTTAATTTCATCGAAATGTTTACGAAATGATAATTATGACTTTCTATGCATAATGATTTTTTAATCCCCGTCCCAGAAAAATTATCCCGCGTGGGCTTGTGGCTCACGCGGGATAATGGCCTCTTACTTTTTCTTGTCCTGTTCCAGCAGATCGGACGGTGAGCGATCGGGCTTGCCGCCGCGGAAAATCTCGCGGCCATGCAGACGATGTTCCAGGTCACGTTCGTCCTTTTCCTCGTCAATCTTGGTCTGGCTCACCACCGGGTCCTCAATCAACGACGACACCGAGTTCACCTGCTTCTGAATGCGCTCGGCGATGGTGTCATCCATACTCACGATGCGCATCTTCCAGTCGATACTCGTAGCGTTGGATGAGCTCTTGGTCCACACGAACGTCAGGATGGCGCTCTGGTGGCCCTGGGCGGGAAACATGCCAAAGAAGGAATCGTGCTGAATGTTGCTATCCTCGTCGATATAGGCGTGAACGTTATACACCACGCGGTCA
Organism: uncultured Collinsella sp.; assembly: GCA_900551195.1. GTDB lineage: Bacteria > Actinomycetota > Coriobacteriia > Coriobacteriales > Coriobacteriaceae > Collinsella. The sequence continues at coordinate 10,216 of URVD01000014.1, read as the reverse complement.
ATCTTATCGTTGAGCAGCGCGTTGGTCGCAAGTGCCGCGGCCTGAATCTGCCCGTTGGACAGCAGCTCGAGCTCGTTGGCAGACGATGTGTCCAACACCGTCACCTCGACCGTGCCCGTACGCTCATCGGCTTCATCGACGGTAAAGTCGAGCGGGAACTGCGTAAAGCCGTTGCCCCACTCAAGGCCGCCCTTCAGCGCCGTCGAAACGGTATCGACCGAAACGCTCTCGGACAGGTTGGCGGTGTTCAGGCGACGCATCACGCCGTAGCCAATCTGCATGCCCACGATCAGCACCAAAATACCGATGACCACGGCCATCGCGGTCTTCGTAATGGTATGACTCACCTGCGAACCCGAAGGATCATCCTCGGACAGCGGGTCGATATGTTTTGCCTGGCTCGCGCGGTCCTCGCTGCGCAGCTGCGCTAGCGCCGCTTTGTCACCGCGCTTGGCCGCAGCCTCCTTCTCACGCATGCGCTCGGTTCGCTTTTTGGCAAGCGTGGGATCCAAGACACCGGATGCATCGATTTCGGAGAATAACTCCGTCACTTCTTCCGGAGTCAAAGGGTTCTTGTCAGCCATAAACTTCCTGTCATATCAATCAGTCGAGCTCGTGCGCACGCGCACCTTCGAACTGCATTCGATAGTAACGGGCATAGGTGCCGCCACGGGCGAGAAGCTGTTCATGCGTGCCACGTTCCACAACGCGACCATGCTCAACGGTCGCAATCTCATCGGCGTGTTTAATGGTCGAGAGACGGTGGGCGATGATGATTGTGGTACGGCCGCGTGCCAGCTCTTCGAGCGACTCCTGGACCGCCTCCTCGCTCTCGTTATCCAAAGCACTCGTCGCCTCGTCCAAGATCAAGATTTTGGGATTCTTGAGAAACACACGCGCGATGGCAACGCGCTGTTTCTGTCCGCCCGAAAGACGGCTGCCGCGCTCGCCCACGACCGTGTCATAGCCCTGTGGAAGCGACTCGATAAAGGCATCGATGTTGGCGCGACGGGCGGCCTCGGCGATCTCTCCTGCCGTAGCGCCCGGCTTGCCGTAGGCGATGTTCTCGCCAATCGTGCCGTCAAACAGATAGACATCCTGCTGCACCAGGCCGATGGCGCGACGCAGGCTCTGCTGCGTCACATCGCGCACGTCCTGGCCGTCGATGCTAATGGATCCGGCGGCCACGTCATAAAAGCGCGGCAGCAGCGAACAGGTCGTGGACTTGCCACCGCCCGAAGGGCCAACCAAAGCGATGGTCTGCCCGGGCTTGATGGACAGGTCCATATGGTCGATAACGGGACGCTCGTCGGCATCGCCCTCGCCCAGCTCAACATCCTCGTAGTTAAAGCACACGTCGTGATACTCCACGGCGCCGGCAGTCACCTGCAGATCCGTAGCGCCCGGCTTGTCCTGGATATCCGGCGCGGTCGAGAGCACCTCGTCCATACGCTTAAAGCCGGCGATAGCCTTCTGATACGTTTCGGCCGAATTGACGAGTGTCTCGAGCGGCGTGCAGAACAGCGAAATATAGAGTGCAAAGGTCGCCATATCGACCGCCTGCAGCTGCCCCTGGGCGACCAGCCAGCCGCCCAGCAGCACCACGATCACATAGAGCACACCCGAAAGCAGGCCATACGTCGCGGTATAGACGCCCATGGCGTGATACATGTTCTCCTTGGACGAAAGATAGCGATTGTTTGAGGCGCGGAACTTGAAGTGTTCGGTCTCCTCATTGGCAAAGCTCTTGACCACGCGCATGCCCGCCAGCGAATCCTGCAGCTGCGCATTGATGCCGCTGATCTTTTTGCGATTGTCGCTAAAGACCTCGCGCATGCGCATGTTCTGCCAAAACATGATGGCCGAAAACGCCGCCGTCACCACGGCCATGGCGAGCGCCAGCACCGGGGCGATGGTAAAGAGGATCACAAACGAGCCGATAATCTCGATGCCGCAGATGATGATCCACTCGGGCACGTGGTGCGCCGCCTCGCAGATATCGAACAGGTCGTTGACCACGCGGCTCATCATGTCGCCCGAGCTGTTGCGGTCGAAGTACGCAAAGCTGAAGCGCTCATACTGGTCGAACAGGTCCTCGCGCATCTTGGACTCCATGCGCGCGCCCATCACGTGACCCCAATAGCTCACAAAGTAGCGGCAGGCGCAGCGGACGGCATACATCAACACCAAGCCCACCGCGATCATGCCGAGCGCCTGCATAATGGCAGCCTGACCCTGAGTAAATAGCCCACCGGTCAAATTGCGCAGGATAATGGGGAACGCCAGGTCAATGGCGGCAAGCACCAGAGCGCAAACAGTATCAGCAACAAAAAGCCCCATCTGGGGCTCGTAGTAAGAAAGAAACCTCTTAAACATAGTCACCTTACGCGGTTTTACCAAACCGCGTTTCGTCTCGACGCTGCAAGTGCTCCATTTGGACAATCTGGCCTTCAATCGTCGGTCGCGTATATCCATACGCTTCCCTCCTCTTTTAGGCCACCTTGTCTCAATTGGAGCGCTTTCGCTGACTTACACAGACCTGCGGGATCATCCCCGCTCGTTAAAGATCGGCCCCACCCAAGCGGTGCGCGATGCTGTCGCAGGCAAGCGCGCCTACGACGGTCTTGGCGTCTTCGATCTTGCCGTCGAGCACGGCGTCGATCAGCTCGTGCAGCGGCACCAGGTCCACGTTGACAAACTCGTCATCATCGGGGTTGGGCGCATCAAACTCGAGCTTGGTAGCCAAGTAGATGCGGATGATCTCATCGCAAAAACCGCAGGACGTGACAATCGACGTCAAAAAGCGAATACGACCAGCCCTAAAGCCCGTCTCCTCATGCAGTTCGCGCTTGGCGCAATCGAGCGGATCCTCGCCTGGATCGAGCTTGCCGGCGGGAATCTCGACCGTCACGCGGTCGATGGCGGTGCGGTACTGACGCACCAGTACGATCTTGCCGCTCTCGGTCAGCGCCACGACGGCCGCCGCACCCGGATGGCGAACGATATCGCGGGCGCTGCGGCGACCGTTGGGCAGCTCAACCTCAAGACGGTGGACGTCGAGGATCTTGCCCTTCCAGGCGCACTCCTCCGAAAGAATCTTCTCGTGCAGCTCGGCATCGTGCGGGTCGTCGTCGCCCAGCACCAGCGCCGGCTCGTCAGCGACCTCGCCACCAGGCTCGCCCTCGGCGTGCCCATACATGCGGCTGTCCTCTTCGACGATCTGCGCGTCCACGAGCTCTTCGTTCTTCTCGTCCATCCGTCTCATTCCTCTCGGATTTTAGGCATCCCAGGCGTCGCGGCCGCGCAGTGCGCGCAGGCCGATGTCGTGACGCAGGGTCTTGCCCTCAAAATCAATCTTCTCGCAAGCCTCGTAGGCAAGGTTGCGAGCGTTCTCAAACGTGTCGCCCAGAGCGGTCACGGCAAGCACGCGGCCACCATTGGTCACGAGCTGGCCGTCCACCACGGCAGTACCCGCGTGGTAAACGGTCACGTTCTCCATGGCCTCGGCATCCTCAATGCCAGTGATGACCTTGCCCTTCTCGTAGCTGCCGGGATAGCCCGCGCTCGTCAGGACAACGGCCACGGCCCACTCGTCACGCCAGTCGAGCTCAATCTGATCGAGCTCGCAGTTGGCGCAGGCGAGCATGACCTCGACCAGGTCGTTCTTAAGGCGCGGCAGCACAACCTGAGTCTCGGGATCACCAAAGCGGGCGTTGAACTCCAGCACCTTGGGGCCGGCGGGGGTGAGCATAAAGCCGCCATACAGGCAGCCGCGGTAGTCGATGCCCTCGGCAGCAAGCTCGGCCACGGTCTGCTCCATGACCGCCACCATCGTGGCGTGCTCTTCATCGGTCACGATGGGCACCGGGCTGTAGACGCCCATGCCACCGGTGTTGGGGCCCTTGTCGCCCTCGAGCGCGCGCTTGTGGTCCTGCGAAGTGGCCATGGGGCGCACGGTCTTGCCGTCGGTAAAGGCCAGCAGCGAGCACTCGGGACCGGTCAGCATCTCCTCGATGACCACGGTGCTGCCGGCATCGCCAAAGGTGCCGCCAAAGCACTCGCGCACGGCCTCCTCGGCCTGCTCAAGTTCGGTCGCCACGATAACGCCCTTGCCCGCGGCAAGGCCGTCGGCCTTGACGACCAGCGGGGCGCCCTGCTCGCGCACGTAGGCGAGAGCCGAAGCCTCGTCGGTAAACGAACCATAGGCTGCCGTCGGAATGCCCGCACGCTCCATGAGCTGCTTGGAGAACAGCTTGGAGCCCTCCATCTGGGCGCCCTCGGCACCCGGGCCAAAGCAGGGAATACCCGCCGCGCGCACGGCGTCGGCCACGCCCGCCACGAGCGGAGCCTCGGGGCCAATTACCACGAGTCCGCATCCGTGGCTCTGAGCAAACGCCGCCACGGCCGCGGGATCGCAGTCGTCGAGAACAACGTTCTCGCCGCAGCTCGCGGTGCCGCCGTTACCCGGCGCAATGTAGAGCTTGCCGGCGCGCGGTGATGCTGCGAGCTTTGCTGCCAAAGCATGCTCGCGGCCGCCGCTGCCCAACAACAGGATGTCGATGGTTTGAGTGTCCGCCTTCAAGGGTGCCTCCTCTATGGATGAATGGCCCGCTCCGCGCGAGCCCTTTGCAAGCAAATATACCCCTCGGCCGCCCACTTGGGCTGCAAAGGGGTATATCGCAATAACCAAATGGTCCCGATTACTTCCAGAATCGGTTGATGATCTGCTCGCGACCAGCGCCAACGCCAATGAACGTCACGCGGGTGTGTGCCAGATCCTCGATAAACGCCACATAGTCCTGAGCCTCTTGCGGCAGCTCGTCAAAGCTGCGGCAACCGGTGATATCGCACTTCCAGCCGGGGAGCTCCTCGTAGATGGGCTTGGCGTGCTCAAAGCGCACCTGATGCTCGGGCACGCTCGTGTAGCGCTCGCCATCGACGTCGTAGGCCACGCACACCTTGATGGTGTCGAAGGCCGAAAGCACGTCGAGCTTGGTCACGGCGATGTCGGTGAGGCCGTTGACGCGCGAGGCATAGTTGGCGATAGGGCCGTCAAACCAGCCACAACGACGACGGCGACCGGTGGTCACGCCGTACTCATAGCCCTCCTCGGTCAGCGTGTGGCCGGCCTCGGACTCATAGGAAAGCTCGGTAGGCATGGGGCCCGAACCGACGCGGGTGATATAGGCCTTCATGACGCCCAGCACGCGGTCGACATTCTTCATACCGACGCCGGAGCCGGTGATGGCACCGCCGGCGGTGCAGTTGGAAGACGTCACGTACGGATAGGTGCCGTGGTCGATGTCGAGCAGCGTCGCCTGGGCGCCCTCAAACAGCAGGTCCTTGCCCTCATCGATCATGTTGTTGAGCAGCAGGCTCGTCTCGGTGATGTAGGGACGCAGGCGCTCGGCCATCGGCAGGTACTCGTCACAAATCTGGTCCACGGTGTAGGTGGGCAGGTTGTAGATGAGCTCAAGCTCGGGGTTCACGCGGGCGAGAGCGGTCTCCAGCTTGTCGCGGAACAGCGTCTCGTCCAGCATGTCCTGCATGCGCAGACCAATGCGGGCCATCTTGTCCTGATAGCACGGACCGATACCGCGCTTGGTGGTACCGATGTTCTTCTTGCCGAGCTTCTGCTCAAAGGCGCCATCCAGATCGATGTGGTACGGCATGATGACATGCGCGTTGCCGCTAATCTTGAGGTTCTTGGTGGTGATGCCGTCGGCCTCGAACATGTCGATCTCCTCAAGGACAACCTTGGGGTTGACGACGCAGCCGTTACCGATCACCGACACGTGGTCGGAATACATGATGCCGGAGGGCACCTGGTGCAGGCCGTACTTCTTGCCGTTGACGACGATGGTGTGACCGGCGTTGTTGCCGCCCGAGTAGCGCACGACGGCATCGAAGTCGCCGGCGACCAGATCGCAAATCTTACCCTTGCCCTCATCGCCCCACTGGGCACCGACCAAAACGGTTGACGGCATGTTTACTCCTTACATTCATGGACTGTCTACGCGCCACGCCGGCACGCAGAAGCACAAAACATTCCCAGTATACCCGTGCAACGGGCGCCTGTCCTACTCCTCGGTATGCGCCCCATCAAGCTCATAGAACTTGGTGGATGCCGGCAGGAACATCAGGTCGACGTCGCCGATCGGGCCCGAACGGTTCTTGGCCACGACGATACGTGTAACGCCCTCGTCGGGTCGATCGTCGCGCGAGGCCTCGGCCTCGTCGGCGGAGCGGTCCAGGAACATAACGATATCGGCGTCCTGCTCGATGGAGCCCGATTCACGAAGGTCGGAAAGCTGTGGGCGCTTGCCGGTACGGGATTCGACCTGACGCGAGAGCTGTGACAGCGCGATGAGCGGGATCTTGAGCTCCTTGGCCATGATCTTCAGACCACGCGACATCTCCGAAACCTCGACGGTACGGCTCTCGGAGCGGCGTCCCGGCGGAGGACTCACCAGCTGCAGGTAGTCCAGGATGATGATTGCCTTCTCCTTGTTATGGAGCATGCGGCGGCTCTTGGCGCGAATCTCGGTCACTGTGGTGCCGGGCGTATCGTCAATCAGAATATCGAGCTTGGACAAGGTCTGCGTGGCCTCGTTGATATTGGCCCACTGCTCGGGGCTAATCCGGCCCATGCGAAAGTCGCTGATCGAGATCATGGCGTAGGCGCAAATCAGACGCTGGGCAATTTCCTTGCCCGACATCTCCAGCGAAAAGAAGCCAACGGTATAGCCCGCAGCGGCGGCATTCAGCGCCAGGTTCAGAGCGAACGACGTCTTACCCACGGCAGGGCGGGCGCCGATAATGATGAGCTGACCCTCACGGAAACCCATGAGCATGCGGTCGAGCGACGGGAAGCCCGTGGGCACGCCCGCAGCCTGGCCACCGGCCTGGCACACTTCCTCAGCCTCGTTATAGGCCTCGACCATAAACTCGGTCAGCGTCTTGTAGCTCGACTTGACCTCGCGCGCCGTGACCTTGAGCAGCTTGCTCTCGGCCAGCTCCACGACCTCTTTGGTGTCGGTAGGGGCGTTATAGGCCAGTGCGTTGATCTCGTTGGTGGCACCGATCAGCTCGCGTAGCATCGAGTCGCGACGGACGATGGCGGCATGGTGCTGCCAGTTGACGAGCGACAGGGTCTGACCCATCAACTCCAAAATGTACGCTTCGCCGCCCACGGCATCGAGCTTATTGATGCTTCGCAGGTAATCGATCAGCGAGATGGAGTCGATGGGAATGCGGCTGTTGTACATATCGACCATCGCGGTATAGATGGTCTTATGAATGGGCCGGTAGAAGTCATCGGGCTGCAGCTCGACCTGGGCCTCTTCGACCACCTCGGGCGATAGCAGCATAGCGGCCAGTACATTGGCCTCTGCATCTTGGTTTTGGGGAAGACCCAACTTGGAGCCGCGGTCCTCAACCGTCAGCCCGGTCTCCCTATCGTCATATGCCATGAGCATCCTCATTCATATCGCTTGCGAGCATCCATAGTATCAGCCACGGTCCCAAAACGCGCCGCGCGCCGCCAATCATCACCGAACCAAACGGATGAACGGTCCTGTATATAGGACTTCGACGCAACGTCCACCATGACACTCACTCAGCGCAAAAAACAAAAGGGCGCCTTGGTTTCCCAGAGCGCCCTTCTTAGAACAAGATTGTTGCGTTGCAGCAAATGCTACTCGGCAGCAGCCTCAGTCTCGACCTCGGCGGTCTCGGCCTCGGCGACCTCAGCGGCCTCCTCGACCTCAGCCTCGGCAGCGAGCTCCTCGGCGGTAACGCCGACGAGAACGACAACCTCGGCCTTGATCTCGCGGTACAGCGAGATGGCAACGGTGTGGGCACCGGCAACCTTGATGGGCTTACCGAGCTCGACGCGCTTGCGGTCGATGTCCATACCGAGCTGAGCCTTGATGGCGTCAGCGATCATAGCGGCGGTAACGGAGCCAAAGAGGATGCCCTCGTCGCCGACCTTGACGTCAACGGTGACCGTCTTGCCCTCGAAGGCAGCCTTGGTCTCGTTGGCGGTAGCCAGACGGACGGCCTCGCGCTTGGCGATGTTGTTGCGACGCTCGTCAAGCTGCTTGAGGTTGCCCTTGGTGGCGGCAACAGCGAGCTTCTTGGGGAAGAGGAAGTTCTCAGCGTAACCCTGAGCGACCTCTACGACGTCACCCTCGCCGCCCTTGCCCTTGATCTCATCGAGAAGAATAACCTTCATGATGCGTCTCCCTTCTTAGCCGCGGTCGCGGTTGCCACGAGAGGAAACCACGGGGACGGTGTACGGCAGGAGAGCCATCTCGCGGGCGCGCTTGATGGCGTTGGCGATGTCATGCTGATGCTGCGTGCAAGCGCCAGTGACGCGACGGGGCTTGATCTTGCCACGGTCGGTCATGTACTTACGGAGAAGCTGAGTGTCCTTATAGTCGATGAACTCAGTGTTCTCCTTGCAGAACTGGCAGTACTTACGACGCGGCTGACGTGCAGAAAAATCATTAGCCATGTCAAAATACCTTTCATTTGGCAACTTCGGCGAACCGAAGCCGCCTCTCACTCAAAAATAGGTGAACACCCTTAGAACGGGATGTCCTCATCGTAGACGTCGACCGCGGGAGGTGTGGCCACCGGTGCGGCAGGACGTGCTGCGGGCGCGGGAGCTGCGGGGGCGTAACCGCCCTGATCGTAGCCACCCTGGCCACCACGGGAGCTCATAAACTCGATCTCATCGACGATGACCTCAAGCTTGCTCCGGCGCTGGCCGTCGCGCTCCCAAGAGCTGTAGCGCAGCTTGCCCTCGATCGCGACCTTGTTTCCCTTTGCCAGGAAACGGCTCACGGCCTCGGCGCGGGTGCCGAACATAGTGCAGTCGACAAAGTTGGGATAGTCCTCCCACTCGCCAGTCTGCGCGTTACGGCGACGATCGTTGACGGCGACGCCAAAGGACAGAACCTGGGTTCCGCCGGCGGTGGCGCGCAGCTCGGGATCGCGGGTGAGGTTACCGGTGATGTTCACTCGATTGATGCTCATAACTCACTACTTCCTCTTGGGGCACAAGCCCAGTCCAAAACGACAGTCTTACTCCTGGTCGTCGCGACGGACGATCATGTGGCGGACCACAGCGTCGGTGATGCGCAGGACGCGATCAAGCTCGGCGATCTGGGTAGGATCTGCGTGGAAGTTGATGAGGGTGTAGTCACCATCGGTGAGGTCGTTGATCTCGTAGGCGAGCTTGCGCTTGCCCCACTCGTCAACGGAGTCGACCTTGCCAGCGCCCTCAGCGATCGTGGTATCGATACGCTTCATAACAGCGAGACGAGTCTCGGGGTCGAGCGACGGGTCAACAAAGAACAGCAGTTCATAAGCCTTCATATTGTCACCTCCTCTGGGCAAATGTGGCTTCAGGTCGTGAAGGTGCGCCTGAAGCAGGAAAAGACTTGGTAATAATATCTTTCAACCTCCTAGGCTGCAAGAATATGCAGCTACAACCTCATGACCTCCACATATGCCCATGCTTACACAGCACTTCATGCGCGTTCTAACCAAATGCCGACCAAGAACTTGACGGATTTGTGGACAAGATACGGTGCCACGGGGACAAACTGGGTTAAGTCGCAGGTCAGCGGGCGCATGGTTGTGGTCGCAAAATACATACCAGTGGCTCACAGCACCACCCAAAGATTTTTAAATTCATTGCCGAGTCACTTATGAATACCCCTTTTGAACAATTGAGTTAATCAACCACGCTGGTCGGAAGGCGTTTTTTGGTACCTCAAACCCCACTGCAACGCCAAGCGCGGTCAAGCGCTTTAAAAAATGCCAACTTTTCTGTTTGCACTTTGCGATTCCTCGTGTATACTGACTTTCGCATTTAACGGAGAGTTGTCCGAGTGGCCGAAGGAGCACGATTGGAAATCGTGTAGGCGTCAAAAGCGTCTCCAGGGTTCAAATCCCTGACTCTCCGCCAGTTAATTCCAAAGCAGGCCTTAGTGCCTGCTTTGTTTTTACCCCACGCGGAGGGGTGGCAGAGTGGTTGAATGCGGCGGTCTCGAAAACCGTTTGGCCTGTATAAGGTCACGAGGGTTCGAATCCCTCCTCCTCCGCCATTTTGGTTGAGAAAGCTCCCGAAAACGGGAGCTTTTTTGTTATCGAAATACGTCTCGATCCCACGCTTCCCCAAACATGTACGTCAGCCTCCAAAACC
>URVD01000013.1 GCA_900551195.1 uncultured Collinsella sp. | reverse complement strand
TAATAAAAGAGGGATATCCTATAGTTATTTTTCCAGAGGGAGAGAGAACCTTAGATGGAGAGATACTTAGATTTAAAAAAGGGAGTTTTAAATTAGCAACTGAGACAAATGGAATAATTATTCCTCTTACTTTAAAGGGAACCTTTGATATTCAAAAAAGAGGAGAGTGGAAGATGAAAAGAAATCAGTTGGTAACTGTAGTGGTAGATGAACCGATTTATGTATCTTCACTTTCTAAGGAGGAGCTTAAAGATTTAAGTATGCGGGTCTTCTGGATATCCGGATCGGGCACCGGCACGGCAGACAGCAGCGACTGCGTGTACGGGTGGTGCGGCTCACTGTAGAGCGTCTTCCAGTCCGAAACCTCGACCATCTTGCCCAGATACATAACGGCAACGCGATCAGAAATGTGCTGCACGACAGAGAGGTCGTGAGCAATGAAGAGATAAGCCGTACCGAACTTGTCCTGGAGCTCCTTAAGAAGGTTCAGAACCTGGGCCTGAATGGATACGTCAAGCGCAGAGACGGGCTCATCGCAGATAATCAGCTTGGGCTTGAGCGCAAAGGCGCGGGCAATGCCGACACGCTGGCGCTGGCCGCCCGAGAACTCGTGCGGATAGCGGTTGATGTGCTCGGGGTTCAGACCGACAACGTCGAGAAGCTCGCGGACGCGCTCAATACGCTCTTCCTTGGTACCCACACCATGAATGGTCATGGGCTCGGAAACGATCTCACCGATAGTCATACGAGGATTGAGCGAAGCATAAGGATCCTGGAAGATGAACTGCATCTCGCGACGCATATCCTTGATCTCGTGCTTGCTCATCTCGGCAACGTCTTTGCCCTGGAAGAACACTTTGCCGGCCGTCGGCTTGGTGAGGCGCATGATGGTACGGCCCGTGGTGGACTTACCGCAACCGGACTCGCCGACCAGACCAAAGGTCTCGCCAGGATAGATCTCGAACGAAATGTCGTTCACAGCAGAGACGACACGCTTGGAGAAGCGCTTGGCGAACATGCCGGACTCAGCGGGAAACTCCTTAGAGAGGTGCTCGACCTTCAGCAGCGGAGTACGCTCGTTGGTATCTGCCATTACGCCTCGCCTCCCTTCTTGGAATCCTTGCGCGTACGGGACGTCTCAGGAGCGTTCTTGAGGAACTCGGGGTCACCGGAGTAGTGGCACGCAGAGTAGTGACCAGACTCGGTGACAACGCGCTCGGGGCGCTGCTTGCGGCACTTATCGGTCGCATAGGGGCAACGAGGCGAGAACACGCAGCCCTCGGGCAGGTTCATGAGCGAAGGCGGGTTGCCGTGAATCGGCGTAAGCGGTTTCTTCTCATCGATAGCCTGCTCCGGGATGGAGCGAATCAGGCCCCAGGTATAGGGGTGGCGGCTCTCGTAGAAGATTTCCTCAGCAGTACCGAACTCGACGGGACGACCGGCGTACATAACCATGATCTTGTCGGCCATATCGGCGACGACACCCAGGTCATGGGTAATCATGATGATGGCGTTGCCGTTCTTCTCCTGCATTTCCTGCATAAGCTCAATAATCTGAGCCTGAATGGTAACGTCCAGGGCAGTCGTGGGCTCGTCGGCAATCAGAATATCGGGATCGCAGGCAAGAGCCATAGCAATCATGACGCGCTGACGCATACCGCCAGAGAACTGGTGCGGATACTCATTGACGCGCTTCTCGGGCTCGGGAATACCAACGAGGTCCAAAAGCTCGGTGGCGCGCTTGAGCGCCTCCTGCTTGGAGTAGCCACGGTGCAGACGAAGACCCTCGCCCACCTGCTTGCCGATCTTATAGACCGGGTTCAAGGAGGTCATAGGATCTTGGAAGATCATCGCGATGTCGTTACCGCGAATGTGCTGCATCTCTTCCTCGGTCATCTCGAGAATAGAACGACCGCGATAGCGAACGTCGCCGCCCTCGATCTTTCCCGGAGGCATCGAGATGAGGCCCATGATGGTCATGGCGGTCACGGACTTACCGGAGCCGGACTCACCGACGACACCCAGGGTCTCGCCGCGATCGAGCGTGTAGGACACACCGTCGACAGCGCGAACGACACCATCCTCGGTATGGAAATACATCTTAAGGTCATCGACCTCGAGCAGATGCTGGCCCTCGGGAACCGGCTGCTCCTTCAGGTCCACATAGTTCTTGTTCTTCTTCATCCTTATGCGTCCTTCATCTTGACGTCGAGGGCGTCGCGCAGACCGTCACCCAGCAGGGTGAAGGCGAGCACCGTCGAGAGAATTGCCAGACCGGGCATGATCATCATCCAGGGAGCAGTCAGCAGATACTGCTGACCATCCTGAATCATGGAGCCCCACGAAGGCGTAGGCGGAATAACGCCCATGCCGAGGAAGGACAGAGCGGACTCGGTCAGAATGGCGCCACCAATGTTCATAGTCGCGTAGACCACGATGGAAGCGACGGAGTTCGGGAAGATGTGACGCACGACGATACGAGCATCAGATGCACCCATCGCGCGCGCAGCGTCAACATAGTCGTTTTCCTTGACCGTCAGGATCGCGGATCGGAAGACGCGCGCAATCGAAGGCCAGCCGAGAATACCGATGGCGATAAAGACGTTCTGAAGACCACGGCCGATAACGGCGATCATGGCGACAACGAACAGCACGTACGGGAATGCCAGGAAGATATCCGCGCAGCGCATGATGATCGTATCCCAGATACCGCCGTAGAAACCGGCCAGAGCACCCATGACCAGACCGATCACCGTGGAGATTGCGGTGGCCATAATGCCGACGGAAAGCGAAACGCGTGCACCGTAGATAACACGGACAAGAATGTCACGGCCAAGGGCGTCGGTACCAAACGGGTGCTCGGCACACGGAGCCAGCAGCGACGTCTCGGCCATGGTGGTCGAGTCGGAAGCCGTCGGCGAACCGAGCCAGGGCTTAGCCCACAGATCTGCGGTCAGGGCAACCACAACGACGATGATGATCCAGCAGACACCGATAACGGCGAGCTTGTTCTTACGAAGACGCTTAAAAGCGTCGCCCCACAGTGTGCGGGACTTAGCGGGAGCAGATGCGGCCTTGGTGGCGGTAGCCTGCTCCTGAGACTGAGAATCAGTTTCCTGCATGAGACGTACCTCCCTTAGGCCTTATCCGACGGACCGCCAAGGCGGATGCGCGGGTCGAGGAATGCATAGCTAATGTCGACGAGCAGGTTGATCACCATGACGACGACGACGATGAGCGTAACGCCGCCCATAACGATGGGCCAGTCACGCATGCTAATGGCGCGATAGACCTCATAGCCGATACCGGGCCAGTTAAAGACCGTCTCGGTCAGGATGGCGCCCGAAAGCATGCCGCCAAAGTCGACACCAATATAGGTAACGACGGGGATGAGTGCATTCTTAAGCGCGTGCTTGATGATGATCGCGCGATTGGAGAGACCCTTGGCCTTTGCCGTACGGATGTAATCCTGGTTCATGACGTCAAGCAGCTGCGAGCGCATAATGCGGGCGGCGTAAGCGGTCGAAACCGAAGCCAGCGTAATGGTCGGAAGCACATAGTGCATCCAATCCTGATACTGAGAGCTGGAACCGCCGGCACCCGAGATCGGCATGGAGAATGCACCGCCCGTGGCGTCCTTGAGAATGACGCCAAAGAACAGTTGCAGCAACATACCGAGCCAGAAAGCCGGGACGGCAACGAGGATCGAAGTGGTGAGCGTTACCAAAATATCCCAGAAGGAATAACGCTTAACCGCCGAAATGATACCCGCACCGATACCCATGATTGCCTCGAGCACGATGGCGCACGCGGCAAGTTTGACCGTATACGGATACTTCTGGGCAAAGATTTCCGTAACCGGCAGCTTGCGCTGATACGAATTGCCCAGATCGCCATGAAGCAGGCCGTTCATGTAATACAAGTAACGGTCCACGAGCGACGTTTGAACGGGGTCGCCGTTCTCGTCAAGGATCGCGTTGCCGTCCTCGTCCGACTGGACCAGGTGATAGCGCACGCGAAGCTGAAGCTCCACCTCGGGGGACAGAGCCTTGTCTCCACCGATCAGCTTGATCGGATCTCCCGGCACGATATTCTGGAGGGCGAACAGAATCAGCGTAACGCCCAAAAACACCGGGATGAACTGAAGCACACGTTTAACGATGTACTTACCCATACCACTCCCCTATCTAGGGATTAACCTAAATGGGATGCCGATCGCCAGACCGGCATCCCAAAATTACCATCAGCCAGTTTACCCCAGGTTAGGGAGAACTGTATGTTTCCCATGAGGTCTACGTAAATACTTGACCCTCACGGAAGCTGCAAACTCTTAGGCGAGCTCAGCGGTACCCAGCTCGGCATGCTTCTGCGGATCGACATAGAGGTGCTTGATGCGATCGGAGCCGACGATGGTGTGCGTGTAGAACATCACCGGGATGACCGGGCAGTCGGCAGCGACCATTGCGTCGGCCTCCTGCATCTTAGCGACGCGCTCTTCATCGTCAACCGTGGTACGAGCCTCGTCGACCTTGGCGTCGAACTCGGGGTTGTTGTAACCAGAGCGGTTGTCGCCACCGAGGGAGTCGGAGTGGAACAGCGGATACAGGAAGTTGTCCATGATCGGGTAGTCGGCAATCCAACCCAGACGACCGAACTGATAGTTGAAGTTCTGATACTGCTCGAGCAGGGCAGACCACTCAGGGGTATCGGAAGTAGCGGTAACGCCAACCTTGGCGAGGTCGCCGATGATGGACTCCATGATCTCCTTGTGGCCACCGTCCTGGTTGTAGGAAAGGGTCACGTTAATGCCACGATCGCCGTTGGCGTCAGCGGGAGCAACCTTGTCGAGGTACTCGTTAGCCTTGTCGACGTCGTAGGCGCAGAACTCCCATGCGCCCTCCTTGTAGCCATCGATGCCCGGAGGAACAATGCCGTCGGCGGGGGTACGGGTACCCTTGAAGATGGTCTTGCAGATGGCCTCACGGTTAATGGCCAGGGAGATACCCCTGCGCAGGTCGGCGTTGTTGAACGGCTCGGCCGTGTTGTTGCAGGTCAGGTAGTAGGTGGAAGGCTCGGAGCCGAGCAGCATGCGCTCGCCGTCGCCCATGGTGTAGCCGTCCTTGGACACGCCGCGATCCTTCTTGGCGGCGTCGATCTGAGCAACGGGAACGTCGCAGACGTCGAGGTTACCGGCCTGGAACTCCTTGTAAGCAGTCTCCATGTCCTTGATGACCTGGAAGTGGATGCCATCGATCTTGGCCTTGTCGCCATAGTAATCGTCGAACTTCTTGAGGTTGATCTCCTGACCATCCTCCCACTTGCCGTCCATCATGAACGGGCCGTTACCGACCGGTGCAAGATAGAAGCTCTTGGCATCGGACTCGGCGCACTCGGGAACCGGGGCCAAAGCCGGGTGAGAGGCGACGAAGGGGAAGTCGGCGTAAGCGGAAGACAGCTTGACGACGAGGGTCTCATCGTCGGGGCAGGTAACACCGCTGAGCTCGGTAGCGTTACCGGCAAGCAGATCGTCATAGCCCTCGACCATGGAAAGGTGATAGGAGACCTCGGAAGGGCCATACTCGGTAGCGATGGCCGACTTGGTGTTGACCAGACGCTCCCAACCGAGCTTGAAGGACTTGGAGGTAACGTCGTCACCGTTGTGGAACTTGGCCTTCTTGATCTTGAAGGTAAACTCGGTGGCGTCGTCGTTGGCCTCGAAGGACTCGCAAGCCAGCGGAACGATCTCGCCCTTCTCGGCGTCATAAGAGGTCAGAGCGTCAAAGAGCTGGTACTCGACCTGAGTGCCCTGGTCCTCCTGGACATTGTAGGGGTCGATGCAGACCGGGTTGTTGATGTAGAAGTTCAGCGTCGAACCGGACTCAGAACCGGAAGCGTCGCCGCCCTTCTTGCCACATGCGGCAAGAAAAGCCATGGAGCTCGCAGCAAGGGTGCCGCCGACAAAGGCGCGACGACCCATAACGGGCTGGTGGAACATAGAATCAGCCATGCCATCCTCCTTATGAGATAGGACAAAGAAATGTTCAGTCGGACACATGTCGAGGCAATCCGATCCGAACCATCAAAACGCCGTCCGTTGCTATGGCTGGTTATGCACAACGGAGCAACGTTTTTCAATACAGTAGCGCATTTTATGCACGATTTGGGGCTAATTCCGGTTAACGGTCGAGAATTTCTTTAGTTGGGCGAAGTATGTGGTGATATTCTGGCTCTGTTACAAGTCTGTAAACAAAAAGGGCCCCGCACATGCGGGACCCTTTTCAAACGTATATACGCCGATGCTTAGTAGCCGACGATGCCCTGCGGGAAGAAGAACATGCACAGGACGACGCACACGGCAAAAACAACGGCCATAATTACCGTCAGGCGATCGAGGTTCTGCTCCATGACGCCCGTGGCAGAGCTGGAGTTATACAGCGAGCTAGCGATCATATCCGAAACGCCGGTACCCTTACCGGAGTGCATCAGGACGAGAATCGTCAGCGCCACGGCAGAGATAGCCCAAACGACAAACAGAAGAATCTGGAACGGACCCATAGATAAGCTCCTTAATAGAACAGTTCAAACTCCAGTACTGTACCACAATCCCCCGCTCTCCCCTACCTGCCACTCAAGGACGGGGCGGAAATGGCAGAAATACCAAAAAGGGGGTTGTCCCGTTGTGGACGACCCCCTTACTAGAAAACGGTATTTGTTTTCTATTAGGCCTCGGTGGCGAGCACGCGGCCCGTCATCTCGGCGGAAGGCTCAATACCAGCCATGGTGAGCATGGTCGGAGCGATATCGGAAAGACGGCCGTCCTCGATACCAGTGAGCTTGGCCTTCTCATCAACGATGATGAACGGCACGCGGTTGGTGGTGTGAGCCGTAAACGGATGCTTAGAACCGTCGGAAGCAACGTCAAACATGTGATCGGCGTTGCCGTGGTCGGCGGTAATCAGCGCAAAGCCGCCCTTGGCGAGAATCGCCGGGACAACCTTGGACAGGGCATCGTCAACAGCCTCGACGGCCTTAACGGCGGCGTCGAAGACACCGGTGTGACCAACCATGTCGCAGTTCGCGAAGTTCACGATGTAGAAATCAGCGCGATCCTCGTTGATGGCGGCGACAAGCTTCTCAGTAACCTCGGGAGCGCTCATCTCAGGCTGCAGATCGTAGGTAGCGACCTTGGGGGAAGCGACGAGCACGCGCTCCTCGCCCTCCTTGGGCTCCTCGATGCCGCCGTTGAGGAAGAACGTCACATGGGCGTACTTCTCGGTCTCGGCGGTGTGCAGCTGCTTCAGGCCGTTGGCGGCGATAACGTCGGCCAGGACGTTCTCGGGGAACGTCTTGGGGAAAGCGACCTCGACGTCAAACGTCGGATCGTACTCGGTCATCGTCACAAAGTGCGAAAGCTTGATCTGCTCGCGCTCAAAGCCGTCGAACTCCTTGTCCGTGAACACGCGGGTCATCTGACGAGCGCGGTCGGGACGGAAGTTGAAGAAGATGGCCGCGTCGCCCTCGTGGATGCCCTCGTTGTGGGCAGCGAAGGGCTCGACGAACTCGTCGCCGCGCGGGTCCTTCTCGTAGTAGGCCTTGATACCGGCAACGGGGTCGGTATCAGCATCGGACGCGTTGACCATGACGTCGTAGGCACGCTGGATGCGCTCCCAGCGGTTGTCGCGGTCCATGGCCCAATAGCGGCCCGAAACGGTGGCAACGCGAGCGTCGCAACCGGTCTCCTCGGAGATCTTAGCCAGGAAAGCGCAGAACTCGCTCATGTAGCCGGCACCGGACTGCGGGTCGACGTCGCGGCCATCCATGAAGGCGTGGACGCGAACGGTCTTGACGCCATGCTGGGCAGCCATCTTGACCAGAGCCTCGACGTGGTTCATGTGAGAATGAACACCGCCAGGGCTCATAAGACCCATGAGGTGAAGGGTCTTGCCGTCAGCCTTGACGTCGTCCATAGCCTTGACGAAGACCTCGTTCTTGGCGATGGAGCCGTCCTTGATGGCGTTGTTGATGCGCGAAAGCTCCTGGAACACGATGCGGCCGGCACCGATGTTGAGGTGACCCACCTCGGAGTTGCCCATCTGACCGTCGGGAAGGCCCACGTCCTCGCCCGAAGCACCGAGCGTGGTGTGGGGATACTGAGCGTACAGGCTATCAAGGAAGGGCGTCTTGGCAGCGGCGACGGCGTTCTCGCCATCGGCCGGAGCAAGGCCGCAGCCGTCCATGATAATCAGGAGTGCAGGAAGATGACGCTGTGCCATATGTCCTACTCGCCTGCCTTGACGACCATAGAGGCGAAGTCGGCAGCCTTGAGCGAAGCGCCGCCCACGAGGGCGCCGTCAACGTCGGGCTTGGCGACGAGCTCGGCAATGTTGCCGGGCTTCGCGGAACCGCCGTAGAGAACGCGGATGCCGTTGGCGAGCTCCTCGCCGAACATCTCCTTGAGGGTCTCACGGATAGCGCCGCAGACCTCCTGAGCGTCCTCAGCAGTAGCGGTCTTGCCGGTGCCGATGGCCCAGATGGGCTCGTAGGCGACGACGACCTGCTTGGGGCAGGTGATCTCAAGACCAGCAAGGCCAGCCTTGACCTGGTTCACGACGTGCTCGACATAGGTGCCGGCCTCGCGGACCTCGAGGGACTCGCCGCAGCAGAAGACGGGAACAAGACCGGCGGCAACGAGGGCCTTGGCCTTCTTGTTCTGGTCCTCGTCAGTCTCGTGGAAGTAGTCACGACGCTCGGAGTGGCCGATGATGCAGTAGGTGCAGCCAGCGGACTTGAGCATGTCGCAAGAGGACTCACCGGTGAAGGCACCCTTGGCCTCCCAGTACACGTTCTGTGCACCGAGGGCGATGGGGGCAGCCTGAATGCGGTCATGAACCGTGGTGATGTCGATGGTCGGAGGGCAGACGAGCACCTCGACGCCAGCCGGAACCTCGGGCAGAGCCTGAGCCAGCTCGTCGGCGAGCTTGGCGGCCTCGGCGACGTCGTTGTTCATCTTCCAGTTACCAGCGATAAGAAGGGTGCGATTAGGCATCGAGAAGCGCCTCCACTCCGGGCAGGGCCTTACCCTCGACGAGCTCCATGGAAGCGCCACCACCGGTGGAGATCCAGCTCATCTTGTCGGCCAGGTTGAACTTGTTGACAGCTGCGACAGAGTCGCCACCGCCGATGATCGAGGTGCAGTCGGCCTCGGCGACAGCCTCGGCGATAGCCTGGGTGCCGTGAGCGAAGTTATCGAACTCGAAGACGCCCATGGGGCCGTTCCAGAACACAGTCTTGGCACCCTTGACAGCCTCGGCGTAAAGTTCCTCGGTCTTAGGACCGATGTCCATGCCCTCACGGTCGTCAGGGATAGCGTCGGAAGCGACAACCTCGGGGACAGCGTCCTCACCAAAGTGATCGGCAACACGGTTGTCGATGGGGAGCAGGATCTTGACGCCCTTCTCCTCGGCCTTCTTGAGCATTTCGCCAGCGCGCTCGACCCAGTCCTCTTCCTTGAGAGACTGACCGACGGACAGGCCCTGAGCCAGGAAGAAGGTGTAGGCCATACCGCCACCGATGATCAGGGTGTCAGCAGAGTCGATAAGGTGATCGAGAACGCCGATCTTGGAGGAAACCTTGGAACCGCCGACGATAGCGACGAAGGGGCGCTCGGGCTCGGCGAAGATGCCGGTCAGCGTGTCGACCTCCTTCTCGAGCAGGAAGCCAGCGACGGCAGGCAGGTAAGCGGCGGGGCCCACGACGGAACCCTGGGCGCGGTGAGCGGTGCCGAAGGCATCGAGAACGAAGACGTCACCATAAGAAGCGAGCTTCTTAGCGATCTCGGGATCGTTCTTCTTCTCACGCTTATCGAAGCGGACGTTCTCGAGAACGAGGACCTTGCCCGGCTCGACGGCGGCGACAGCCTCAGCAGCCTTCTCGCCGTAGGTGTCGGCGACAAAGGCAACATCGAGACCAGAGAGCTCAGCGAGCTTCTTGGCGACAGGCTCAAGGGAGAGCTCAGGCTGGAAGCCGGTGCCATCGGGACGGCCGAGGTGGCTCATGAGGATGACGCGAGCGTTGTGCTCAACGAGATAGTTGATGGTGGGCAGGGCAGCCTTGATGCGGGTGGTGTCGCCAACGACGCCATCCTTGATAGGCACGTTAAAGTCAACGCGGACGAGAACGCGCTTGCCGTCGACATCGATGTCGCGGACGGTCTTCTTGGTAAAGGCCATGTTTGCTTCTACCTTTCGTACGTGTCTGCCTCCCATTACGGCAGACGATTTCTTATAAAAAGGGCGCGACCCTAGGGTGTAAGCCCTATAAGGCCGCGCCCTTCTTTAGACGCTCAACGAGCTATTCGCTAAAAGCTAAATTAAGCAACGAACTTCTCGAAGTACTTGATGGTGCGGACCATCTGAGAGGTGTAAGAGTTCTCGTTGTCGTACCAAGAGGTGACCTGAACGAGGGTCTGGCCGTTGCCGAGGTCAGAGCACATGGTCTGAGTGGCGTCGAAGATGGAGCCGTGGGTCTCGCCGACGATGTCGCGGGAGACGATCTGGTCCTCGTTGTAGGCGAAGGTATCGGGGATGGTCTCGGCGTAGGCCTTCATGGCAGCGTTGACCTCGTCGACGGTGACCTTCTTGTCAACGACGGCGTAGAGGTTGGTCAGCGAGCCGGTCGGCGTCGGGACGCGCTGGGCGGCACCGATGAGCTTGCCGTTGAGCTCGGGGAGAACCAGGCCGATGGCCTTGGCAGCGCCCGTGGTGTTCGGGACGATGTTCTCGGAGCAGGCGCGGGAGCGACGGAAGTTGCCCTTGCGCTGCGGGCCGTCGAGCGGCATCTGGTCGCCAGTCCAGGCGTGAATGGTGGTCATGATGCCGGACACGATGGGAGCGAAGTCGTTCAGACCCTTGGCCATCGGGGCGAGGCAGTTGGTGGTGCAGGAAGCGGCGGAGATGATGTTGTCCTCAGCGGTCAGCGTCTCGTGGTTGACGTTGTACACGATGGTGGGCAGATCGCTGCCGGCCGGAGCGGAGATGACGACCTTCTTGGCGCCAGCGTTGATGTGGGCCTGAGCCTTAGCCTTGCTGGTGTAGAAACCGGTGCACTCGAGAACGACGTCGACGTCGAGGTCGCCCCAAGGCAGGTTGTTGGCGTCGGCCTCCTTGTAGATCTTGATCTCCTTGCCGTCAACGGTGATGGAATCCTCGCCAGCAACGACCTCGTGATCGCGAGCGTAGTTGCCCTGCGTGGAGTCGTACTTCAGCAGGTAAGCGAGCATATCGGGAGAGGTGAGGTCGTTGATAGCGACGATCTCGGAGCCCTCATGACCGAACATCTGACGGAAAGCCAGACGACCGATGCGACCGAAGCCGTTAATAGCAACCTTTACTGCCATTGTGTCTCCTTTCGTAAGGCCCCCGCAAGCTACAGCGCCCGCCGTTGAGGCCCACAAACTAACCACTCGCCTAATATACCTTTTTTTTGACTTGAATTTCACGAGAATGCTCGAAATTGAAAATCAAATTTGCGTTAAAACGCTTTAAAGAATAAAATAGCAGCTAAATCCGTATATAAGTCGATACTTTAACCTACCTGTTTGCTTCAATGAGCTTTTCAAGCCTCAAAACTCGATGGTAGAGGGCAGACTTCGACAAGGGAGGGTCAGCCATCTCCCCTAAATCACGCAGCGAAAGATCGGGATAGCGCTCGCGCAGGTCGCAAAAGACCGCCAAGGCATCCGGAAGCGTGTCGCGCAAACCCCGCTGTTCGAGCTCATCGATAAGCGCAAGCTGATGTTGGGCAGCACCGGCGCTTCTGGTCTGGTTGGCGAGCTCGGCGTTCACGCGACGGTTCACATCGTTCTTAACCAACTTGACCGCGCGCGCCTCCTCAATCTCGGCAACGCTGCGCTTGGCACCAATCAGCTTTAAAAGATGCTCGATTTCCTCGGCACTCTTAATGTACACGGCATATGACCCCCGCCGTGCATTAACACGAGCATGGACCCCAACCTGCTCCAACAGATCGCAAAGCCCCTTGGCATATTGCTCGCCCTGCACCGCGATCTCCAAATGAAAATCGCCGCGTGGATCGGCCACGAAGCCGCCCGCGATGAGCGCGCCGCGGATATAGGCAAGTCTACAGCAAGGACGGGCAACGATATGTCGGGGCACGCCGGCAACAAGTCCTCCCCTACGGTCGAGGATACCCAGCAGCACCAGAGCCTTATCCAGGTCGGGTTGATCGGGCAAGGTGATGAGGTAGTTTCGAACCTTATGCAATACAGATTTACGGACGGTGAACTCCGTTTTGAGCTTAAGGATGCGATGCGTCAGCGTGATCATCGTGCGCGCAACGGCTCCCGTCTCAGTCGCAACCGTCAAACGATACCGCCCAGAGCCGGTAAGCGAGAGCGTACCGCTCACGCGCGTGAGGGCGGCAAGCGTCGACAAATCGCAGTATTCACATTCGGGTTCGCAGCGCGCAAGCTCGTCGCGCACCTCAGCGGTAAACGACATGCAGGCCTATGCCTTCGTGTTGGCGCGCGACAGGTCGCGATGGGAAATGCTCACGTGATATTGGGCGCCTTCCAAATAACGTGCCGTGGCTTCGGCAATGGCAACGCTGCGGTGCTGGCCGCCTGTACAGCCGATGGCGATAGAAAGCTGCGGCTTGCCCTCCGCGATATAGCCCGGCATCACCGTATCGAGCAGCTGTGTCCAAGCCTTCCAAAACTCCTGCGTCTTGGGATGGTCCAGAACAAAATCGGAGACCTTTTTATCGAGACCGGTCATCGTGCGCATCTCGGGATCGTAGAACGGATTAGGCAGGAAGCGGACGTCGATCATAATGTCCGCCTCGACGGGCATGCCGTGCTTAAAGCCAAACGAGAACACGTGGACGTCCATGAGCTGCTGGTCGGACAGCTCGGAAAATGCCATACGCAGCTTGTTGCGCAGCGCAGAGGTGCGCAGACGGCTCGTGTCGATAATCATATCGGCTCGGTCGCGCACGCCCTGCAGCTGAAGGCGCTCGCGCTGAATGGCATCGGCCGTAGTCTCCCCCGGCTTGGCAATGGGATGACGGCGGCGATTTTCGCTGTAGCGACGAATCAGCACCTCGTCAGAAGCCTCCAGGAACACGATGTCGCAGCTCATCTCGCGCTCTTCGAGAGCGGCGACCGCATCGAGCAACTCGTCAAACAGTCCCTGGCTACGCAAATCGCAGGTGACGGCGAGATGCCTGCCCACGCCCGTATTGATGCCGACGAGCTCGGCAAGCTGGGCGATGAGACGCGGAGGCAGGTTATCGATGCAAAAATAGCCCATGTCCTCGAACACGTGCATGGCCTGTGTGCGGCCTGATCCGGACATTCCGGTGATGATGACGATATCGGGGATGCGCTCCGAGCGCTCCGCCGCATCCATGGCATCTCCCTTTTGCATGTGTTGCCTCCCGAAAACAAGCGCGGGACCCAGCAACCCGGATCCCGCGCGGTCAATTGCCTATATTGAGTATACCGCCCCGAGCGGATACGAGGCCTGTCTTACGCCTCAAGCGCAGCCTTGAACCAACTCGTAATACTCGTGGGGTGCGTGATGGCGGTGCCGACGACAACGGCCCAGGCGCCAGCATCGATCGCGGCGCGAGCCTCCTCGGGCGTATGCACGCGACCCTCGCAAATGATGGGAAGGCCGGGGAATTCCTCGGTCGCCTGACGCAGGAGCGGCAGATCGGGGCCATCGGCCATGGTGCAGTCGATGGCGGCAACACCATGAGACAGCGTGGTGGACACCAGGTCGAAGCCCATGTCGACAGCACGACGAATATCCTCGATGGTGGCACAGTCGGCCATCAGGAGCACGCCCTCCTCGTGCAGCGGACGGAAAGTATCTTCGACGGTCTTGCCATCGGGACGCGGACGATCGGTGGCGTCGATCGCCACGATATCGGCACCCGCAGCAACGCAGGCGCGAGCGTGGCGCAGCGTCGGCGTGATGTAAACGCCCTCGTGCCCATCCTTCCACAGGCCGATGACGGGAACCTCACAGCGACCCTTAATGGCGGCAATGTCGGCAAGGCCCTGGCAGCGAATGGCGGCAGCGCCGCCGAGCTCGCAAGCGCGAGACATTTGAGCCATGGTCTCGGGCGTACGAAGCGGCTCGCCCATATACGCCTGAACGCTCACGACGAGCTTGCCCTTCAGGGATTGAATCAAAGGATCGACGGTCATAAGGCTGCAACCTTTCTTAGAACAGCCTCCCGAGGCCTGTTGTCTCGGGAGGCTCCTACAGCAGATACGTTTACTTCAACGAGGCAAGAAGATGCTCAGCGGCACCGATGAGCGGAGCATCGCCCTCCAGAGAACCGATGAGGATCGGCGTGTCCTGAAGCGGATCGAGCGCTTGGCTGGCATAGCCCTCGTGCACCGAATCCTTCCACGTCTGCGAACGCCAATCGGGACCTTGGTGAATCACGCCACCCGAAAGCACGATGACCTCAGGGTCCAGGATGTTAGCGAGCGAGCCCAAGCTGGCACCCAGCGCAAAGCCGGCGTCATGGATGACCTCGGTCGCCTTTGCGTCGCCCGCACGGCACAGGTCGTTCACATCGCGACCGACCGAAGGACGGCTGGGGTCGACGCGACCAAAGCGCTCATCGTACATACGACCAATGGAAGTGCCCGAAGCAACCGACTCCAGATGGCCGGAACGCCCGCAGGCGCAGGGAATGCCGGCGGCAGCCGAGCACTCGATGTGGCCCATATGACCGGCAGCACCATGGAAGCCCTGCATCACGCGGCCGTTCTCGACATATGCGCCGCCGATGCCCGTACCGATGCCAAGACACAAGACGGAGAACTTGCCCTTGCCGACGCCCCAGTGGGCCTCGCCCAGAGCATGAGCCTGCACGTCGCCTACAACGGCAACGGGAAGACCGAGGTCCTCGCGCAGACGCGGCCCCAACTGAACGCCGGACCAGCCGGGCATGATCTCATTGGCATACGCGATGGCGCCCGTCTTGGGATCGACGACGCCGGCAGCACCGATACCGACGCCAAGGACCTCGACATCGGGATTCGCCTCGAGAGCAGCCTTGATGGACGCCTCGATACGCTGGAAGACGGCCTCGCCGCCCTCCTGGGCCTCGGTGGGAACCTCGGCCTCAAATACGGGATGGGGCACGCTGCCGTCAGCCGGGTACTCCATGATGGCAGTCGCGATCTTAGTTCCGCCGATATCGACAGAGCAGACGTACTTGTTCTCCATGTCGCTCTCCTTCGGAGATAAAAACAACTACAGGAAATGCGCCGTCAGGCTAGCCGTCACAGCGCGGTAAAGGTTTTCCAGGTGCCCGAGATCGCCGAGAAACCGTGTGGCCATTAACCTAATGGGTCATGGCCGCACGGTTGAACGGCGAGGTCGGGCGCCCGGGGAAGCTTTACAGGAGACCGTTGTCCTGAAGGACCTTCTTAATCGCCTCGACGTTCTCGCCGGTCATGGCCTTCACCGGGCGCGGCATGGTCGGGCTGTCGAAGATGCCCATGAGGTTCATAGCGGTCTTGAAGGCGCCGACGCCACCGGCATAGCCCTGGACGCCCGAGGTGACATCCCAAATGTGCGAAATCTCATTGAGGCGATCCTGCTCGGCCTTGACGGTAGCCCAGTCACCAGCCTGAGCGGCCTTCCACTGACGCACGTAGCCCTCGGGCTCAACGTTGGCGAGACCCGGGACGGAACCGTCGGCGCCACCGAGGTAGGCGCCGTCGACAACAACCTCGTGACCGGTGAGAATGCTCATCGGAT
>URVD01000012.1 GCA_900551195.1 uncultured Collinsella sp. | reverse complement strand
CAAAGCTGAATCGGAAACAAACGATGGCAAGATTACCAAATATGCTTGCGAGGCCTTTTGTGTAGGCTTTGCGGAAATGTGCCAATTTTGGGATACGCCCGGCGGCGTGGTCTGTTGACGGCACAGCTAACGCCACGTATCCTATCGAACTGCGTGTTTCGTAGGGGGATGCTGACCCCTCGATTCAAGCCGTTGCACTTTACAGAAAGCTGGAATCATTCGAGAAGGAGTACGCTTTGCCTACTATTAACCAGCTGGTTCGCCAGGGCCGCCGTTCCGTGCCCAAGAAGTCCAAGAACGCTGCTCTGCAGCACAACTCCCAGAAGCGCGGCGTGTGCACCCGCGTCTTCACCACGAGCCCCAAGAAGCCGAACTCGGCTCTTCGTAAGGTTGCCCGTGTTCGCCTTGTCAACGGCATCGAAGTTACTGCTTACATCCCGGGTGAGGGCCACAACCTGCAGGAGCACTCCATCGTGCTCGTCCGCGGCGGTCGTGTCCGTGACCTCCCTGGTGTCCGTTATCACGTCATCCGTGGCGCCTACGACGCTGCTCCGGTCCAGAACCGTATGCAGGCCCGTTCCAAGTACGGTGCTAAGCGCCCCAAGGCCAAATAAGCCAGATAACGTTTTGATACTTTCGCCGTGTGCCGTCTTGAGCGCCGCACGGTAGACACTTAAGGAGATTTCACATGCCGCGTCGTGCAGCAGCTAATCGTCGTGAGGTTCAGCCTGACGCCGTTTACAACAACCGCCTGGTGACTCAGCTCATCAACAAGGTCCTTCTTGACGGCAAGAAGGCCACCGCTGAGCGCATCGTTTACACCGCTTTCGAGATCGTTGCCGAGAAGTCCGAGGGTGGCGACGCTCTCGCTACCTTCAAGAAGGCTATGGACAACGTCAAGCCCACGCTCGAGGTTAAGCCCAAGCGTGTCGGTGGCGCTACCTATCAGGTCCCGATGGAGGTCAACTCCCGTCGTTCCACCGCTCTGGGTATCCGCTGGATCGTCAACTTCTCCCGCGCTCGCAAGGAGAAGACCATGGCCGAGCGTCTCGCCAACGAGATCCTCGATGCTTCCAACGGCCTGGGCGCTTCCGTCAAGAAGCGTGAGGACGTCTTTAAGATGGCCGAGGCCAACCGCGCGTTCTCTCACTATCGTTGGTAAGTTAAGGTAAGGAACTAACATGGCTAAGCCTAAGTACAAGCTTTCCGATACCCGTAACATCGGCATCATGGCTCACATCGATGCCGGTAAGACCACCACGACCGAGCGTATTCTTTACTACACCGGTAAGACCCACAAGATCGGTGAGGTCCATGAGGGCGCTGCCACCATGGACTGGATGGTTCAGGAGCAGGAGCGCGGCGTAACCATTACCTCCGCTGCTACCACGTGCTTCTGGAAGAAGGACGGTACTGACTACCGCATCCAGATCATCGATACCCCGGGCCACGTTGACTTCACCGCCGAGGTCGAGCGCTGCCTGCGCGTCCTCGATGGCGCTGTCGCCGTCTTCGACGCCGTTGCCGGCGTTCAGCCCCAGTCTGAGACCGTTTGGCGTCAGGCTTCTACCTTCAACGTCCCCCGCATCGCCTTCATCAACAAGTATGACCGCGTGGGTGCCGACTTCTTCAACGCTATCGAGACCATGAAGGATCGTCTCGACGCTAACGCCGTGGCCGCTCAGGTCCCGATGGGCGCCGAGGACAACTTCTGGGGCGTCATCGACCTGGTCACCATGACTGCATGGGACTTCAAGGCCGACGACAAGGGCATGACCTACCCCGAGCCGATGGACGAGATCCCGGCTGAGTTCGCTGACATCGCTGCCACCAAGCGCGAGGAGCTCCTCGACGCTGCTGCCAGCTTTGACGACGAGCTCATGGAGAAGATCCTCATGGAGGAGGACTTCACTGTCGAGGAGCTTAAGGCTGCTCTGCGCAAGGGCGTTCTGGCCAACGAGCTCAACCTCGTCTTCGTGGGCTCCGCCTACAAGAACAAGGGTGTCCAGGAGCTGCTCGACGCTGTCGTCGACTACCTGCCCAGCCCGCTCGACGTCGAGGCCGTCACCGGTACCGATCCGGACACCGGCGAGGAGATCCAGCGTCATCCTTCCTTCGACGAGCCCTTCTCCGGCCTGGTCTTCAAGATCATGACCGACCCGTTCGTCGGTAAGCTCACCTATGTCCGCGTTTACTCCGGCCGCGCCGAGTCCGGCTCCTACGTGGTCAACGCTTCCAACGGTCAGCGCGAGCGCCTCGGCCGCATCCTCGAGATGAACGCCGCCGAGCGTATCGACCGTGACGACGCTGCCGCCGGCGACATCGTCGCTTGCGTCGGCTTCAAGAACTCCACCACCGGTGACACCCTGTGCGCCGAGGGCAAGGAGATCGTCCTCGAGAAGATCGAGTTCGCTAAGCCCGTTATCGACGTTGCCATCGAGCCCAAGACCAAGGCCGAGCAGGACAAGATGTCCCTGGCTCTGACCAAGCTCGCCGAGGAGGACCCGACCTTCCAGGTGTCCACCAACCACGAGACCGGCCAGACCATCATCGCCGGCATGGGCGAGCTGCACCTCGAGATCATCGTCGACCGTCTGCTCCGCGAGTTCAAGGTTGACGCTAACGTTGGTAAGCCCCAGGTTGCCTACCGCGAGACCGCTGGTCACGACGTCGAGAAGGCTGAGGGCAAGTTCGTCCGTCAGTCCGGTGGTCGCGGTCAGTACGGCCACGCCGTCATCAAGCTCGAGAAGATGGAGGAGGGCTTCGGCTACGAGTTCGTCAACGCTATCGTCGGCGGCGTCGTGCCCAAGGAGTACATCCCGTCCATCGACAAGGGCATCCAGGAGGCCCTGAACACCGGTGTTATCGCCGGCTTCCCGGTCCTCGACGTTAAGGTCACCCTGTTCGACGGTTCTTACCACGAGGTCGACTCCTCCGAGGCCGCCTTCAAGATCGCCGGTTCCATGGCTATCAAGGACGCCCTCAAGAAGTCCGATCCGCAGCTGCTCGAGCCGATCATGGCTGTCGAGGTCGAGACCCCCGAGCAGTACATGGGCGACGTTATGGGCAACCTCTCCGGTCGCCGCGGCAAGATCGAGGGCATGGAGGATCGCAAGAACAGCAAGCTCATCCGTGCCAAGGTGCCGCTGGGCGAGATGTTCGGTTACGCTACCGACCTTCGCTCCCAGACCCAGGGCCGTGCATCCTACACGATGCAGTTCGACTCTTATGAGCCCGCGCCCAAGTCCATCGTGGACGAGGTCATGAGCAAGAACGCCTAAGTTCGAGCTCCCTGTTACGTAATCCGCGAGAACATCTCTCGCACTCTTTGGAGGTTTAAGTTGGCTACCCAGAAGATCCGCATTC
The DNA here is from genome assembly GCA_900551195.1 of uncultured Collinsella sp. Lineage (GTDB taxonomy): Bacteria > Actinomycetota > Coriobacteriia > Coriobacteriales > Coriobacteriaceae > Collinsella. Next base: position 12,726 of record URVD01000012.1, on the reverse strand, counting down.
GCCTCAAGGGCTATGATCACGAGGTCGTCGATCAGTCCGCGAAGCTCATCGTCGAGACCGCTCAGAAGACCGGCGCTCGCGTTTCCGGTCCTGTCCCCCTGCCCACCGAGCGCAACCTGTACACGGTTATCCGCTCGCCGCACGTGAACAAGGACTCCCGTGAGCAGTTCGAGATGCGCACCCACAAGCGCCTCATCGACATCCTCGACCCCACCTCGGGCACCGTTGATTCGCTCATGCGTCTCGACCTCCCCGCTGGCGTCGACATCGACATCAAGCTCTAAGCGATATCGCTCATAGCTTAAAGGGCCCCGCTGCCATTTTGGTAGCGGGGCTCTTTTGTTTTGGATGGTGGCCGTGGGGACCCGGGTAATGCAGCCGAATGGGTGGCTGTGGCGCCTTATTTACCCATGGGACGCAGCGATGCCTCCTCAAAATGGAAGGATCGCAAGCCGTCTTCCGTCTCGATGCACGCCCGACCAAAGTCATCGACCGTTTGAAAGATGCCTCGCGTCAGCTCGTCTCCAGCGGGGGAGCGGGCGATAACGTGCTCCCCGATGCAATTGAGGTGAGCGATATATTCGTCGCGGACGGGCGCGAGCGGGCCGGCGTCTTCTTCCTTGGCGTTGAGGCGCGCTGCCCAGGTATCTACAGCGTCTATAACTGCGTGATAGACCTCATCGAGGAGCATGTCGACGGCAGGAACGTTCTCGTTGAGATCCGAGAGACCGATTGCCGGCAGGCCGCCATCGGGAACCTCCGAGGGCACATAGTTCACATTGACGCCAATGCCGCAGACGGCGAAGGGCATGCCTTTGTTGTCGCGTGCCGCCTCGACCAGAATGCCGCCGAGCTTGTGCCCTCGCGCGACAAGGTCGTTGGGCCATTTGAGGCCGATCTCTTTTGCAAGACCTTGCTTTTCGAGTGCCTCGAGCACAGCTAGGCCGCTGACGGCGGCAAGACCAGAGAACTTTGCAGGATTAACGCATGGGCGCAGGACAATCGAAAGCAATAAGTTGCCGGCGGTTGAATCCCACTTGTGGCCGCGTCGGCCGCGTCCTGCCGTTTGCGCGCGGGCGGCAAGTCCCGTGCCATGCGGCGCACCCTGTTTTCCTGCTTCGAGCAGGTCATCGTTGGTCGATCCGGTTACGTCGACTATCGTTAATTGGGCATCCATAGCGGCTGCCACCTCCTTAATGAATAAGTGAATGACGTATTTGTGTCGAGAGATAGACACAATGTGAAGCCTTTGTCGCATTTTGACAATTTAATGTTAACACGTCAACAAAGCAAAGAATGCGCTATCCTCTCTTGGTCGATGTAAACACGTCAACAACTCAAAGGAGGTTAGTGATGGGTTTCACGATTCTTGGAACAGGCTCGGCGCTTCCTAAGCGCAGTGTTTCCAATGACGAGCTGTCCGAGCTCCTCGATACCTCGGATGAGTGGATTTTTACCCGCACAGGTATCAAGAGCCGCCACGTCTGCACCACCGAGTCACTCGACGACCTTGCCGTGGCAGCGAGCGAGCAAGCGCTCCAGACGTCCGGAATCGATGCGAGTCAGCTGGATCTTATCGTCTGCTCGACGACGACGGGCGATCATCTCGTTCCCGCCGAAGCGTGCGCCGTTGCTGAGCGCCTGGGTGCCACATGTCCTGCCTTCGACGTTTCGGCGGCTTGTGCCGGCTTTGTATTTGCGCTCGATGTCGCCGAGGGCTATATCGCCCGCGGTCGCGCCAAGCACGTGCTGGTTGTTGCCGCCGAGCAGATGACGCGCGCGCTCGACTGGACCGACCGTGCCACCTGCGTGCTCTTTGGCGATGGGGCAGGCGCCGCAGTGATTGAGGCTGGGGGAGACAGTCCCCTTGCCGTTGAGCTTTCGACGACGCCCGACGTCGAGACGTTGCGCGTTCCCGGTCTGGTCGGCACCTCGCCGTTTAAGGCTTCCGCAGATAGCGCGAGCGTGCTGTCCATGAATGGCCGCCGCGTGTTCAAGTTCGGCGTCAACGCCATCTGCGACACGGTCCATAAGCTTGCGAGCGATGCGGGCATTTCGGTCGAGGACATCGACCATTTTGTATTCCATCAGGCTAACGAACGAATCCTGAGTCAGGCGGTCAAGCGCCTCGGCGTGCCAGACGAGCGCGTGGTTCGAACGCTGCGCGAGACCGGCAACATTTCGAGCGCCTGCATTCCGCTTGCTCTTGATCGACTGGCAAATACCGGCGCGCTGCACGCGGGCGACACCATCGCCCTGGTCGGATTTGGCGCCGGCTTGGATGTAGGTGGCTATCTACTTCGCTGGAAGTAGTTGCACATAGGTAATGAAAATGCCCCTGGGGCACAAACAAAGGAGAACTACCATGGCAGATCAGAAGACCTTCGAGCGCGTTTGCGACGTTATCCGTGAGACCGCTGGCCTTGACGACGTCGAGATGAAGCCCGAGTCCACGCTCGAGGAGATTGGTCTCGACAGCCTTGGCACTGTCGAGATCCTCGTTGCCGTCGAGGACGAGTTTGGCATTGAGCTCGATACCGAGGAGAACCCTAAGACGGTCGGCGAGTTCGTCGATACGGTCGAGGCGGCATTGGAGAAGTAGTGATGCTCAAATCTCCTCTCTGCGATCTGCTCGGCATCGAAAAGCCCGTATTCCAGGGTGGCATGGCCTGGATTGCCGACGCCTCGCTGGCATCTGCCGTGTCCGAGGCGGGCGGCTTAGGCATTATCGCGGCCATGAACGCCGACGCCAACTGGCTGCGCGATCAGATTCACGAGCTGCGCGCCAGGACGGATAAGCCCTTTGGCGTCAACGTCATGCTCATGAGCCCGTTTGCCGACGAGGTCGCGCAGGTTGTGATCGACGAGCAGGTGCCGGTCGTCGTGACGGGTGCCGGTAATCCCGCCAAGTACATGAAAGCTTGGAACGATGCGGGCATCAAGGTTATTCCCGTCGTGGCTTCGGTGGCGCTGGCGCGTCTCGTGGCGCGTCGCGGAGCCACTGCCGTGGTTGCCGAGGGTACCGAATCAGGCGGCCATATTGGCGAGACCTCGACGATGGCACTGGTGCCGCAGGTTGTCGATGCGGTCGATATTCCCGTGGTTGCGGCTGGCGGCATCGCCGATGGCCGCGGTGTGGCGGCCGCCTTTATGCTCGGCGCTGCCGGCGTCCAGGTAGGAACACGCTTTCTGGTCGCAAATGAGTGCACCGTATCCGAACAGTACAAAGAGCTGGTGCTCAAGGCGGGCGACACGTCGACGCGTGCGACCGGTCGCTCGACGGGACATCCGGTTCGCGCCCTCAAGAGCCCCTTCACCAACGCGTATGCCAAGAACGAGGCGGCGGGCGCAAGCCCCGAGGAGCTCGGGGCCATGGGCACGGGCGCGCTTCGTAAAGCCGCAAAGGACGGAAATTACGAAGAGGGTTCGTATTTGTGCGGGCAGATTGCCGGCATGGTCAACGAACGCCAGAGCGCACGCGAAATTGTTGACGATCTGGTCGATGGCGCCGAGCATGTCCTGAAGGGTGCGTCCGCATGGGTAGCGTAGCGTTTCTGTTTGCCGGTCAGGGTGCCCAGCATCCCGCGATGGGCGTCGACCTTATCGAAGCATCGCCGGCAGCTGCCGAGGTGTTTGCAATCTCCGATGAGGTGCGCCCGGGGACGAGCGAGCAGTGCCGGAGCGCCTCGAAAGAGGAGCTCTCGCAGACCGAGAACACGCAGCCGTGCGTGTTCGTGCACGACTTGGCTGTCGCAGTCGCCCTGCGCGAGCGCGGCGTGGTGCCTGCCGCCTGTGCGGGTTTTTCGCTGGGCGAGATCGCTGCGCTCACCTTTGCGGGGGCATTCGATACGCGAGCCGGTTTTGAGCTCGTATGTGAGCGCGCGGCGCTGATGGCCGCGGCTGCCGAACGCCATCCGGGCGGCATGCGCGCCGTCATCAAGCTCGATGCGGCGCAAGTCGAGAACCTGGCAAAACAGGCCGGCGAGGACTGCTGGCCGGTCAACTACAACAGCCCGCAGCAGACGGTTGTTGCCGGAGCGCCCGAGGCGCTGCAGGCGCTCGACGTCCTAGTAAAAGAGGCTGGCGGCCGCGCTATGAAAGTCGCGGTATCGGGGGCATTCCATAGCCCCTATATGGCCGAGGCGACTGAGGGGCTGGCGACGTATATCCAAGCCGGTCACGCGCCGTCCCCGTTGCTCATTCCTGTTATGGCAAATATGACGGCGGCGCCCTATCCGGCGGACCCGCGAGCAGCGTCGGATGTCTTGGCCAGCCAGGTGAGCCATGCCGTGCACTGGGTCGACACGCTGCATGCTCTGCAGGGTCAAGGCATCGACACGTTTATTGAGGTCGGCCCTGGCAAAACGCTGTCGGGCCTGGTCAAGCGTACGCTGAGCGATGTTCGCGTGTATTCGTGCGAAACGGCCGAGCAGGTCGCAGCTATTGCCGACGAGCTCGCATAGTTCACAGGGCTGTAACCCGAAAGGAATGACATGGGCAATTTGAACAACGGCGCGCTCGAGCGCGACGGATCGCGTCGCGTGGCGCTGGTCACGGGCGGCTCGCGGGGTATCGGCCGTGCCTGCGCTGTCGGTCTGGCGGAGGACGGTTTTGATATCGCCGTCGTCTATGCCGGCAGCGTCGATGCGGCGCGCGAGACGTGCGAAGCCTGCGAGGCGGCTGGCGCCACAGCGTGCGCATATCAATGTGACGTGGCCGACCCCGCCGCCGTCAACACATGCGTGGAGACGGTCCTCAACGACTTCGGCTCCTTTTGGGCGCTCGTCAACAACGCCGGCATCACACGCGACGGCCTGCTCATGCGTATGGGCGACGATGCCTTCGACCGCGTGCTCGATGTCAATCTCAAGGGGACATTCAATATGACGCGCGCGCTCACCAAGACCTTTATGCGCCAGCGCGGCGGTTGCGTCGTCAACATGAGCTCGGTCGTGGGCCTGATGGGCAATGCCGGACAGACCAACTACGCTGCCTCCAAGGCGGGCGTCATCGGCCTGACCAAGGCGGTAGCGCGCGAGCTTGCGCCCCGCGGCGTACGAGTGAACGCGGTCGCCCCCGGATTTGTCGAGACCGATATGACGGCAAAGCTATCGGATAAGGTGCGTGCGGCGTGCGAAGAGCAGATTCCCCTAAAGCGCATGGCGCGCCCCGAGGAAGTGGCCGGCGTGGTGCGCTTTTTGGCGAGTGATGCGGCTGCCTACATTACGGGCGAGGTTGTGCGCGTCGACGGCGGAATGGCGATGTAGAAACCAGGGCCGAAGAACGGCTTGAATGAGGAGACCAAGATGGAACAGAGAGTTGCAATCACCGGTATCGGTGCCGTGTCGCCGCTCGGCAACACGGCGCTTGCCACCTGGGCGGCCATGTGCGCCGGGACCTGTGGCATCGGCCCGATCACGCACTTCGATACCGATGCGTTTGCCGTCAAGGTGGCGGCCGAGGTCAAGGGCTTTGACGGCAACGACTACTTTGGCAAGCACGATGCCAAGCACTTAGACCCCTGCGTTCAGTTTGCACTGGCGGCGTCGGACGAGGCCATGCACGATGCGGGCTTTGATGTCGAAGGCGCCATCGATCGCGAGCGCCTGGGCGTCTACGTGGGTTCAGGCGTGGGCGGCATGCAGACGCTTGTCGACAACGTCCATACGATTGCCGACCGTGGGCCCCGCCGCGCATCGCCTTACATGATTGCGATGATGATTCCCAATATGGCTTCGGGCAATATCGCGATCCGCCACAAGGCAAAAGGCCCGACCCTGCCCGTGGTGACCGCGTGCGCGACCTCGGCTCATGCCGTGGGCGAGGCGTTCCGCGCCATCAAGCATGGCTATGCCGATGCGATTCTCGCCGGCGGTGCCGAGGCGGCCATCATCCCCGATGCCGTTGCGGGCTTTACGTCCTGCCGTGCACTCACTACCAATCCCGATCCTGCGACGGCTTGTCGTCCGTTCGATGCGAATCGCGACGGCTTTGTGATGGGCGAGGGCGCCTGCGTGCTCGTGCTCGAGAGCATGGAACATGCGCAGGCTCGCGGTGCGCACATTTACGCCGAGGTCGTAGGCTATGGCAACACCGATGATGCCTATCACATCACGAGCCCCGATCCCGAGGCTGCCGGCATTGCCCGTGCGATATCGCTGGCGGTGGCCGAGGGCGACGTTAAGCCTTCCGAGGGCCTCTACATCAACGCTCACGGCACCTCGACCAAGCTCAACGATTCGTCTGAGACGGCGGGCATCAAGCGTGCGCTCGGCGAGGACGCGGCACGCGCCGCGCACGTCTCGTCGACCAAGTCGATGACCGGTCACATGATCGGTGCCACGGGTGCCATTGAGGTCATGGCCTGCGCCATGGCGCTCGAGCAGGGCGTGGTACCCCCGACCATTAACTACCACACGCCCGATCCCGCCTGCGATCTTGACTACACGCCCAATCGCGCGGTTCGCGCCGACCTTACCTGGGCGCTTTCGACCAACCTAGGCTTTGGCGGGCACAACGCCGCCATCGCGCTGCGTAGATATACGAGGAGCTAGAGCATGGATTCCAAAAGACTTGCCGAGATAGCCGATGTTATGGAGGACCGCGGCCTCACGCGCGTGCGGGTTGAGGAGCCCGATGGCACCGCGGTCGAACTTGAGCGCGCGAGCGCCGCACAGCCGGTTGCCGTGCCCATGCCTATGCCGAGCGCCATGGCCGCTCAAGTTGCAGCTCCCACAGTCGCGCCTGCCGCACCGGAGCCCGCCGCGCAGGCGCCCGCCGCCGCACCGGAGCCCAAGGGCGCCGAGGTGACTGCTCCCATGGTCGGCGTGTTCTATGCTGCCCCGGCGCCGGGCGACGAGCCATTTGTGCGCGTGGGCTCCAAGGTCAAGGCCGGCGAGACCCTCTGCATCATCGAGGCCATGAAGGTTCTCAACGAGGTGACGGCAGAGGCAGACGGCGAGGTGCTCGAGATCTGCGTGGCCGACGGCGACCTCGTGGAGTTTGGCAGCTGCCTCATGAGGATCGGATAGGTGATATCCATGAACAAAGAAGAGCTCAAGAAGCTGTTGCCGCATCGCGAGCCGATGCTTTTGCTCGACGAGGCCGAGCTGGTGGGCGACGAGGCCCACGGCAAGATTACGATCACGGGCGACGAGTACTTTTTGCAGGGGCATTTTCCGGGAAACCCGGTCGTCCCCGGCGTGATTCAGTGCGAGATGCTCGCCCAGAACTGCTGCGTGCTGCTGATGGGCGATGAGGAGGCGCGCGGCGCGACGCCGTTCTATACGAGTCTGGACAAGGTGCGCTTTAAGCGTCCGGTGCGCCCGGGCGACACGGTGGATCTGGTGTGCTCCATCACGCGTGCGCGCGGGCCGTTCCGCTTTGCGACGGGTACTGCGAGCGTCAACGGTGAGGTTTGCTGCCGCGCCGATATGTCTTTTGCACTCATGCACGAAAGTTAAGGAAGGCTTCATGTTCGACAAAGTGCTCATCGCCAACCGCGGCGAAGTCGCGGTCCGTGTTATCCGCGCGTGCCGCGATATGGGCATCAAGACCGTCGCCGTTTATTCCACGGCCGATGCGGACGCGTTGCACGTGCAACTTGCCGACGAGGCGTATTGCATCGGCGGCCCGCGTCTTGCCGAGAGCTACCTCAACGACGATGCTGTGCTCACCTGTGCCGTAAAGTCGGGGGCAAAGGCGATCCATCCTGGCTACGGTTTCTTTTCCGAGAAGGCGAGCTTCGTGCGCGACTGCGACAAGTACGGTCTGGCGTTTGTCGGTCCCTCGGCCGAGGTCATCGACAGCATGGGCGACAAGGACGCCGCACGCCGAACGGCCGCTGCCGCGGGCGTGCCCATCGTGCCGGGCTGCGATTTGCTCAAAAGCCCCGAGGAGGCAACGGCCGAGGCCGAGCGCATTGGCTGTCCCGTGCTCATCAAGGCGCGTGCCGGCGGTGGCGGTCGCGGTATTCGCAAGGTCGAGCGCGTGGAAGACGCGGCAAAGGCGTTCATCGAGGCGCGTGCCGAGGGCGAGGCCGTTTTTGGCGACGGCGAGTGCTACATGGAGAAGTTCGTCGCGCCGGCGCATCACGTTGAGGTACAGATTATGGCCGATAAGCAGGGCCATGTGTTTTCGCTCGGCGAGCGCGAGTGCTCGGTGCAGCGCCGCAACCAAAAGCTGATCGAGGAGAGCCCCGCGCCGTGCCTCGACGGACGCGATGATATTCGCGCGCGCATGCACAAGGCCGCGCGCGACCTGGCTCGTGCCGTTGGCTACGAAGGAGCCGGTACCATCGAGTTCCTGTATTCGGACGACGGCAATTTCTACTTTATGGAAATGAACACGCGCTTGCAGGTGGAGCATCCGGTTACGGAGTTTGTGACCGATACCGACTTGGTCAAGTGGCAGCTGCGCGTGGCAGCCGGCCAGCCTCTGCCCTTTGAGCAGGAGGACATGCCGGTTCGCAACCACGCCATGGAGTGCCGCATCAATGCCGAAACGCCGGACTTTCTGCCGTCATGCGGAACGGTCACCGCGTTGCGCGTGCCGGGTGGTCCGCGCGTGCGCTGGGATTCCGCCATGTTTACCGGTGCGAACGTTCCGCCGTACTACGACTCCATGCTCGGCAAGCTCATCGTGTGTGCGCCCACGCGTGACGGCGCCATTCGCAAGATGCGCTCGGCCCTGGGCGAGCTCGTGATTGAGGGCGTGAGCGAAAATAGCGAGCTTCAGCTCGACGTGCTGGCAAACGACGAGTTTTTGTCGGGCATGTATCACACCGATCTGATGGGGCATCTCTATGCTGATGAATAGAAAAGCGAAGACGGTCAACGTTCTCGAGGGGCCGATGACCGAGTCGTGCGCCGAGTTTCCTGCGCGCCACGTGTTTATCAAGTGCCCGGAGTGCCGCCGTGTGATCGATGAGGCGCGCCTGCACGACAACCTCGAGGTCTGCCCTCGTTGCGGCAAACACTTTCGCGTGAGCGGTCGCGCGCGCATGCGCATGACGGTCGACGCGGGTACCTTTGAGGAATGGGATGCTAATCTGGCGTCGGAGGACTTCCTCTCGTTTCCCGGTTATGCCGACAAACTCAAGAGCGTGAGCGAGCGTTCGGGCGAGCGCGATGCCGTTGTGTGCGGCAGGGGCAAAATCTGCGGTTGCGATACAGCGCTCTTCTTTATGGATGCCAACTTTATGATGGGCTCGATGGGTTCCGTGGTGGGCGAGAAGATCTGTCGCACATTTGAGCGTGCGACCGAGATGGGATTGCCAGTTGTCGGCTTTACCGTTTCGGGCGGTGCGCGCATGCAAGAGGGCGTGACATCGCTTATGCAGATGGCCAAGATTTCTGCGGCGGTTAGGCGCCACAGCGAGGCGGGTGGCCTGTATATCACGGTGCTCACCGACCCCACGACTGGCGGCGTGACCGCGAGCTTTGCCATGGAGGGCGACATTATCCTGGCCGAGCCCGATGCCCTGACGGCATTTGCCGGCCCGCGCGTGATCGAGCAGAACATGCACAAGCGCCTGCCCAAGGGATTTCAGCGCTCCGAGTTTTTGCTGGAGCACGGCTTTTGCGATGCCGTTGTTCCGCGTGGCGAGATTGCGCTCACGGTAGGCGAGCTGCTGGCGCTGCACGAAGGGCACGCGCCCGGCCTGGGGGCACCGCATGAGATCGTGCATACGGGTCGTCGCGACAAAAAGCTGGGACACTTGTTTAAGCGCTCGGCGGCACCAAAAACCGCGCTCGAGATTGTCAAGCAGACCCGCTCGGCAGATCGCGCCACGGCAGGCGAGATGATCTCGCTGGGCCTGGATGGATTTGTGGAGCTGCACGGCGACCGCTACTTTGGCGACGACGCTGCTGTGGTGGCTGGCATTGGCTGGAAAGACGGACACCCCGTAACGGTCATCGCCATCGAGCGCGGCACCACGACCAAAGAGCGCATGCGTCGCAACTTTGGTATGGCACATCCCGAGGGCTACCGCAAGGCACGTCGCCTTATTCGCCAGGCCGAAAAGTTTGGTCGACCGGTTCTGTGCCTGGTCGATACTTCGGGCGCGTTTTGCGGCATCGGTGCCGAGGAGCGCGGCCAGGGCGAGGCGATTGCCCAGAATCTCATGGAGATGAGCGGCCTTAAGACGCCGATTGTCTCGGTGGTGACAGGCGAGGGCGGCTCTGGTGGCGCGCTGGCGCTGTCCGTGGCCGACCGCATCCTGATGCTCTCGAGCTCGGCCTATTCGGTCGTGAGCCCCGAGGCCTGTGCGTCGATCCTGTGGAAGGATACCGAGCGCGCGAATGAGGCTGCCGAGGCGCTTAAACTCACGGCCCCCGATCTGCTGGCGCTCGGCATCATCGACGGCATCGTTGACGATAGGGGCCTGTCGCATGAGGAGATCGCCGGCGCCGTCATGTCCTCGGCATTTGATGCCTTCGATACGCTTGGGCAGCTCGACGACGCGACCCTCACAAACCTCCGCTACGAAAAGTACCGCACAATCGGTCGGTACCGCACGATGTGACAAAGGGACAGTCCGCATGTCACATTGGGAAAGGCGTTCCATGTCACAAGTTTCTAACACCTCGTTTACAACGATGGTTTCATCAAACGCCATGGCCGTGGTGGACTATCTGTCCAAAAGCATGATGTCGGCGCTGCCGTTTATTGTCTGCGCGGCATTGTTCCGCACCGTCGCCGTCATTATGGGCGAAGGCATGCTGGGCCTGTGGTCTGCCGATTCCGAAATCTATCGCCTGTTCTACAGTTGGCTCTATAACGCCGGCTACTACTTTTTGCCCATTTATCTTGGGTGGGCCGCCGCCCGCCAGCTCGGTTGCTCGGAGCAGTTGGGCATGATGCTGGGCGGCGTATTGATTGCGCCCGACCTGCTTAAGCTCGTAGATACCGCATCGACGACGGGGGCATCGATGACTTCCGTGTATGGTCTGCTTCCCGCGCCGGTCAACGATTACACGACGACTGTTATTCCGGTTCTCATTTCGGTGCCCGTGCTATGGCGAGTGGAGTGTTTCTTTCAGCGCGTTATCCCTAAGGCCGTGACGTTTTCGTTCGTTCCGTTTGCAACCATGCTTGTCATGGTTCCGGTTTCGCTGTGTATTACGGCGCCGGCGGGCAGCTATCTAGGCATGCTGTTGGGCCAGCTTATGTTTATGCTTGGCAATTCCGGTGGCATCGTGTCGCTGCTCACGCTCATGGGGCTTGCCGCCAGCTGGGAGTTCCTTAAGATCGCGGGCGTCAGCAACGTCGTCCTATCGCTCGCCTATGCGCAGTTTATGAGCGTGGGAACGGATTCGTGCATTCTGATCGCCGCGACGATGGCAACGTTCGCCGTTTGGGGCATGCCCTTTGGCGCGTCGCTTCGCGTTGCGGATAAGGACGAGAAGGCGCTCATGCTGGGCTATTCAATCTCGGGTGTTCTTGGCGGCGTAAGCGAGCCGGCGCTGTACGGTTGCGGCTTTAAATATGGCAGGTGCCTGACGTGCATGGCCATTGGCGGCGCCGTCGGAGGCCTTGTTGCAGCCGTGGGCCACGTTACGGCCTATACCATCGGCATGACGAATGTCCTCATGGTCATTGGCTTTGCCACGGGCGGCATCTCGAACCTGCTGTGGTGCTGCGCCGCCGGCGGTGTGGCATTTGCGGTGTCTGCGGCGCTGAGCTACTGCTTTGGCGTGGTGCCGGCGAAGGGGCAGGCGACGGGGGACGGAGCTGATTCACCCGAAACAGTTGCGAGCGCTGCTGAAGTAAGCGCATAAACCTGTGTGACAAAGGGGCAGTCCCGCATGGCACATTCCAAGGTCGTGGCCCGTGTTGGTTGCGGCCTTTTTGTATCTGTGGGGCAAAGTGGCTACACTACAATCCGTTTGAGCAATAGATATATAGGTAGTACCGTGGGGGCGGATGTAGATGGTCGAGTGGATTGTTAAGCGTGCGCAGGGCGACCGTGCGCGCGTGGGCACGTTGACGGGCGTGGTGTGTATTCTCGCCAATGTGGCACTATGCGCTGCGAAGGGCGTAATTGGCGTGCTGTCGGGATCGGTTTCGATTGTGGCGGACGCCATGAATAATCTGTCCGATGCTAGCTCGAACATCGTGAGCGTGCTTGGCTTTAAGCTGGCGGGCAAGCCAGCAGACCCCGAGCATCCTTACGGTCATGGCCGCTACGAGTATCTCTCGGGTCTGGTTGTGGCGGCGCTCGTGCTGCTTATTGGCATCGAACTGGTGAAGTCCTCGGTGGAGCGTATCGTCAACCCAGAGCCTGTCGAGTTCTCGCTTGCCCTGGTGGCAGTCCTGGCACTTTCGATGGTTGTAAAGCTGTGGATGGCGGCCCTCAACCAAAAGCTCGGTGACCGCATTGAGTCCGAGACGTTGCATGCGACCGCTCAGGATTCCAAAAACGATGTCCTAGCCACGGGCGCCGTGCTGGCGTGCGCGATTGTTTCCCAGGTGACGCATATCAATCTTGACGCATGGGTCGGCCTTGCCGTTGGCGCCTATATTGGCTGGAGCGGCTTTGAGCTCATCCAGGATACGGTAAGCCCGCTTTTGGGCCAGGCACCCGATCCCAAGTTGGTCAAGCACATCCGAGACAAGATCATGAGCTACCCCGGCGTTTTGGGTGTTCATGACCTAATGGTTCACGATTACGGTCCGGGCAGGAAGTTTGCAAGCGCGCACGCCGAGATGGCGGCCGAGGCA
>URVD01000011.1 GCA_900551195.1 uncultured Collinsella sp. | reverse complement strand
CGGGGCCTGTCGTGGCTTGGCCGTTGCATGCGGCTCGCTTTTCGGAACGGGGCTGACGGACACGTTCCGAAATCTACCACCGTCGCTGTGCAGGGTGTCTATAAAGAGCCGTGGCCAAAAAACATCAAATATGAGTACTGATACTCTTTTAGTAGCAGTAATTTTGACCACATTTAAGGTGATTTGACGTGTCGATCGAGCAGATAAGCTGCCGTATCTCCTCAAGTGTTCATTAAAGGAAGACCTTGATGCGAATAAATCTCATTAAGATCTTCTTTTATTAACGAAAATAATGTAGCTACAACGGTGACAGTACTCATATTTGCCGTTTTTTGGCCACAGTCCTTCGGAGGGTCCTCGAAAATAGTCCCGAGCCGGCACTTGGGGACGTTCCTATAATGCCGGCACTTAGGAGCGTCCCCAAGTGCCGGCACCGCGTCTGCCTGCGGCGGCCGCGCCCCGCTGCGTCGCTCCGCATCCTTGCGGGTTCGGATTCCTCCGCTTGGCGGCGTTGGCTCGATTTGCTTGACGTGAGGGGCTCTTGGCTGGTGTGGGACGGAGGGATTCCGCGTTCGCCTGGTCGGCGGCCGCGCCCCGCTGCGTCGCTTCGCTCCTTGCGTGCTGCGCTGGAAAACGCTTCGCGTTTCCTCAGCTCCGCACCCTTGCGGGTTCGAATTCCTCCGCTTGCCCACAAGAAAGCGCCCTGGGCCGTTATGGGCTTAGGGCGCTCAGTTTTAATGGCTGGGACGGAGGGATTCGAACCCCCAACAGCCGGCACCAAAAACCGGAGTTCTACCGTTGAACTACGTCCCAATGTGTGGTGTTGCCCAAAAGCAACTCGTCTAGTTTACCTAATCTGCGAGGGCATCGCAAACGCCGTCGAGTAGGCGTACGGCGAGCGTCTGCGCGTCGCTGGCCGTGAAGGTGCCGTTGTAGCGCGTCATGCCCGTGAGCTCAATGCGAATGCGAGCCGGCTTCTGCTGCGCGGCGACATTGGCGGTGCGGATGCGCTGGGCCAGGTTGTGGCACTCGGCGAGGGCAATCGTGGCGCGTGGCGCGGCGTCGGCGGGCAGCTCGTCGCTTGCGATCTCGAGCACCAGGTCAACGTCGGTTGGGACCTCGGAGTCGCAGAGCATCATGCCGCTGTTGTCGGTCGTTGCCGTGGCGATGTTCCACATGCGCGAAGCAACGCTGCGTGCGATGGGGTCCTCACCGATAACGGCGATCTGGAAGCGCTCGAGCACGTTGGCGGCGCGAGCAAAACCGATGCGGGACTCGGCTTCGGTGACCGAGGGCTTGCCCTCCCACACATGGTGCAGGCGGTTGATGTAGGCGTAGGTGTCCTGGAAGGCCATGCCGTCGGCAAACAGGCCGACATTTTCCTGGAACTGCTGCAGGGCGGCCTCGGTATGCGGACCAAAGTAGCCGTCGTCTTCGCCACAGGCAAAGCCCAAAACGTTGAGAGCGCGCTGCAGGGCCTGCACATCGGCGCCATGGAAATTGGGCATGCGCAGATACAGAGTGCGGTCGCCCAGCTTATACGAGGCGTCGACCAGGGCGCTCCAACAGGGGATATCGACGGCATGACCGGCAGCAAGGCCGCTGTCGAGCCTGAAGGTGCTGACGGCCTGCTCGGTGGTGGTGCCAAAGCGCTTGTCGGCGACCTCGTCGGCATCGATGGTGTAACCGAGCTGCAGAAGGCGGGACTGAACATCCTCGACGGCTGCTCCCTGCATGCCCGTGGTAATAGGTTCCATGAACGAACCCCTTTCGGCGTACCATTCGTACTATTTTGAGCGTGTGTCGGATAGACAACGCGAGACAATTTATAAACATGCACTCAATAGTGTAGCAACTTGTACCCAAACTCGCTGCCCACAGGTTTTATGACCCCCGCTAGTTAAGACGCTCCACAAAGAAATCTGCCATTGAGAGGAAGAGCTCGCGCGCATGCGGGTCGAGCTCGACGCCTTCGATAGCGGCCTTGGCCTTAGCGGTCAGGTCGAGCGCATAGGTGTGGGCGTAATCGATGGAGCCGGTCTCCTGGAAGATCTCCACGGCGCGTGCGAGCTGCGCAGGGTCCTCGGTGCCCGAGGAAAGGATTGCCTCGATCTCGTCGTGATAGCGCTCGTCTGACAGGGCATGCACGGCAACGAGGGTGCGCTTGCCCTCGGTGATATCGGTGCGGAAGTCCTTGTTGGCGGCCTCCTTGGTGCCGATCAAGTTGAGCAGGTCGTCTTGAATCTGGAAGGCAAGGCCCGTGTGCAGCCCAAAGGCGCGCAGTGCCTCAATCTGCTCTTCGCTGCCGCCGCCGATAATGGCTCCGGCGGCAAGCGGCGTCGCTCCGCTGTAGTACGCGGTCTTGTGCGTCGCCATGTCCAGATAATCGTCGACCGAAATGTCAAAGCGAGCGTCGCGGACCCAGCCCAGGTCGAGCGCCTGGCCCTCGATGGTACGGACGATCATCTCGGTAAGCTCGTGGAGCACGCGAAGCTTCACGTCTGCGTTGAGTGTGGGGTCGTCGAGAACCGTCTTGGTGACCATGGTGAGCGCCAGGTCACCGCAGTTGATGGCAAGACCGGTGCCCTCGGTAAGGTGCATGCAGGGCTTGCCGCGACGAATCTGCCCGTTGTCGGCGATGTCGTCGTGGATGAGTGCGCCCGACTGAAAGTGCTCGATGGCCGCCGCTGCGCTGCGGGCGCTCTCAAAGCTGCCGCCTACCGCAGTGGCGGCGAGCATGCAGATGAGCGGGCGGTGGCGCTTGCCAGCGTTTGCCGTAAATGCCGAGAGCGGGGTATACAGGTAGCGCTCGATATCGGCGGAAGTCGCCTGTCCGTCAAAGAACGTGGCCAGATAGTCGTTAATCTGGTCAAAGTGCTGGGCTAAAAAGCTGGTAAACGGACTGGACACGGGTTCTCGCATTCTTTGATAGGTTGCATCGTTGCATTATGCAGACAACATATTGCCACATTAGGGCGTCGAGCGCGGCGGTTGAAGACGATTGGTCCATGCGGCCGCAAGTGCGGTAGGGGCTTGGCTAGATAAGCCCAAAGTGTTCGAGCGCGGTGACGACGCCGTCGTGGTCGATGCTGTCGGTGACATAGTCGGCCTTTTCCTTGAGGAAGTCCGGCGCGTTGCCCATGGCGATGCCAACGTCGACGGCGTTCATCAGCGAGACGTCATTGCTGGCGTCGCCGATGCCGTATACGGTTCCGTGGTGGGGATCGAGGGCGTCGAGTACGGACTGGATACCCTCGCGCTTGGTGCATTCGCGAGGCGAAATCTCGGTCACTTCGAGCTCGAGCTCGTTAAAGCAGAGCAGCGGCTCAAACGCTTGATCCTGAGCGATGCGGTTGGCAAGCGACGTGGACATTAAGATCTTGTAGGCGCTGTAATGTTGCAGCTGCGTAATTGCATCGCCCACGGTGCGGGCGTATCCCGGGGCGTCGGGCGCATCGGCACTCATGCGAACGACGCCATTGAGTCCCTCAAAACGAATCACTTCGTCCGATTGCTCAAGAATGGGAGCAAGGCGCTGCAGCATGCCGGGCGTCATCGCCAAATCGCGAATCACGTGTCCCTCAAGTTCGACATAGCCACCCGCGAGGCAGACGATGCCGGTCCAGGGCAGCTCGAGCAGCTTTGGATGGATGCAGCTCAGCGTGCGCCCTGTGCAGATAAACGCCATATTGCCCTTGGCGACAAAATCACGGATGGCTTGCGAGACCGCTTCATTGGGATAGGGGGAGAGGTCTCGCTCGCTCTCGGGAAGCTCTTGTGCCACTCGAGGGTCTTGCCAGGCGAGTGTTCCGTCGATATCGAAGAAGCAGATATCGCCGCGCTTATGGGCTGCGCTGGCGGCAGGGGAGGCCGAGGTGGTGGGCACAAATCCCGGCTCGAGGCCCATGATCTGGTCAAAATGCTCTTTAACGCGGGGAACGGAGATGCCAATAATCACCTGGGCGGTCTTGCCCGTAATGATGAGGCCCTTGGCGCCCACCGCGACAAACGACGCATTATCTGCAACGATGGAAGGGTCTGCGACCTCGACGCGCAGGCGCGTGGCGCAGTTGGTTGCGCCCACGATATTGCCAACGCCACCTAAAAGCTGAATTACCCGCTCAGCGAGGACGTGATCTTGATCGGATTGAATACTGACCTCGCCATTGGGAGATTGCTCTTTGGCAAAGCCGCTTCCCGTTAAACGATCGATTGCCGCGCGATTGGAGACATGATCCTCGCGGCCCGGCGTCTTAAGGTCATAGACCAAGATGAGTGCTCGAAAACTAACAAAAAAGATGAGGCTAAAGGCAAGACCGATACCGAGCGCCAAAAGGTAGGAGCCGGCATGCATTCGCATGAGTGGGATGAAGTTGAAGGCCGTCATTTCCATGAGACCGCCCGAGAAGATGCCGACGATACCGAAGAAGTTCATGGTCATGGCAAGGCAGGAGGATAGGACGGCGTAGAGCAAAAAGAGTCCAGGATAGGTGAACATAAAGAGAAACTCGAGCGGCTCGGTGACGCCGCAGACCACCGAGGCGACGATGGCGGGCAAAAGGATGACTTTAAGGCCGGCGCGGCGTTCGGGTTTGGCGGTGAAATAGAATGCTGCCGCGATGGCGGGAAGGCCAAAGAGCTTGCCCCAGCCGGTGGCGGTAAAACCTGCCCAGGGCGCAAGTTCATTTAAAGGGCGCGTGCTATGGGAGAGAATGGGGAGCAGGTTGGTCCACGTGGCGTAAATACCGTCGTGAATGACCAGATTGTCGTAATAGATGGGCATATAGAGCAGATGGTGCAGCCCCATGGGCTCGAGCGCTCGCTCCAAAAACACAAAGATGCCCACGCCGAAGGGGCCGACGCCCGCAAGTGCGTGGCGCAGCGTTTCGGTCACAGCGTATGCGAAGGGCACGATGGCAGCCGAGATGGCGGCAAGGGCAAACACGGCAAAAAAGCTGATGAGGTAGACCAGCGAGGAACCCGAGAAGGTGCCGAGCCAATCGGGAACCTTGGCATCGTAGAAGCGGTCATGGATGGCGACGACGGTTGCCGATACCGCCAGCGGGCCGATAATGCCGGTGTCGAGCGTCTTGATGCCGTCGATGACGGTGATACCGCTGGCGGGGGTCAAAGATGATGGGTACTTAAGCCCAAGGTTGTCTCCGCTCAGCTTAATGATCTCGCTCAAAAAGAAGCAATAGGCAAAATAGGCCACAAGCGCCTCGAGGCAGCAGCGTGCCGGTTGCTTTTGGGCAAGACCGATAGGCAGCGCTACGGCAAAAAGGAGCGGGAGACGTTTAAAGACCGTCCACGAGCCGCGCTGGATGATGGTCCAGAAAACGTACCAAGGGGTTCCGTATACGGCGAGGTCACCGACGATGTCTACGGTCGTGGCGAGGGCGGAGATGCCGACCATGAGGCCTGATATAGAAAACAGCATGGCGGGCGCGAACATGGCTCCGCCAAAACGTTGGATTTTCTGCAGCATAATATGCCTTCCGGATGCAACATGCTGTGCGAGCAAGAACGTTTAAACAATGAACTCATTGTAGAGGACTGGCTGCTTGCCGCATTGACGGTTTTGATTCGGTCCGATTTGGGTTTCGGGGGAACCGTCGACGGTAAATAATCCGTGCTTTACCGATAATCGGTTTAAACAACTTTAAGAAATGCTATCGTGCCTAGCCATACATATTCATTAGAGGTGAAATCATGCCAAAAGCGATTTACGAAGGAATCTACCGCGAGATCCGTTCGCGCATCATTAACGGGACCTATGCGTTTCAGGAGATGCTGCCAACCGAAGCCGAGCTGACCGCGGAGTTTGGCTGCACGCGCAATACCGTTCGACGCGCCTTGAGCATGCTGGCCGACCAGATGTTTGTGCAGCCTATACACGGCAAGGGCGTGCGCGTTATTTGGCTTAAGGGCGAAACCGACATGCTGGGCGCACTCGAAGAGGTTGAGTCGTTTGGCGAGTTCGCAAAACGCAACAATGCCGTCGCATCGACCGAGGTCAAGTCTTTTGAACATTTGATTTGCACTGAGCAACTCTCTCGCCGCCTGGGCTTTAAGGTGGGCGAGGAGCTGATTCGCGTAGTGCGTGTCCGAAGCCTCAACGGCAGCGCGCGCCAAGTGGACCATGGCTACTTTTTGGCGTCGGTCGCCAAGGGCCTGACCCCCGAGATCGCGGCGGATTCTATCTACGGCTATCTGGAGCACAAGCGCGGCGTCAAAGTGATGGCGAGCCGTCGTACGGTGAGTGTCGAGCTCGCCAACGATGAGGACTGCAGCTATCTGGACCTTGGCAAGTACAACTGCGTCGCCGTTATGGAGAGCCAGTCGTACACCTCGGACGGCATCTTGTTCGAGGTCACGCATGCCCGCACACACCCCGAGATCTTCCATTACCGCGTCAATTCCAAGCGATAGCCGGCTAGCTCGCAGCCTGACGAGACTCATGCCCTCAAAGCGAAAACGCCCGGTCAAACCGACGATGCATCGGCTTGATCGGGCGTTTTCTCTGCATTCGATAACAAATAATTGTTTATACAAAACTTGTCAAGTATCAAGTCGAAATTACCGTTCACCGAAGTTTTTCTACCGCTCTAGTAATACTTGTTCAAACAACTAGCCAAATAGCGTATTGTACAAATCAGCAAAAGGGGCAAAGTCCCCGAGCCAATCTCCGAAGGCGGCGGCAAAGGGTGCCGCCACGGTGTGAAAGGGTGGATTGTAATGAAGAACGAAATGAGCAGAAGGCAGTTCCTGGGCTTTGCTGGTTCCGCGGCTGCGGTTCTTGGTCTGGGTCTCGTGGGCTGCGGTGGTTCTGCCGGCTCTGGCTCCTCTGCTTCTGGTGACGCTGCCGAGGTCTACTTCCTCCAGTTCAAGCCCGAGGTCGACAAGGAGTGGAAGGAGATCGCCAAGGCGTACAAGAAGGAGAAGGGCGTCGAGGTCAAGATCGTGACCGCCGCCTCCAACACCTACGAGGAGAAGCTCAAGTCCGAGATGTCCAAGAGCTCCGCTCCGACGCTGTTCCAGGTCAACGGCCCCACCGGCCTTAAGAACTGGAAGGACTACTGCGCCGATCTTTCCGACACCAAGCTCCGCGGCGAGCTCATCGACGACTCCCTGGCGCTGCAGTCCGACGGCAAGGATCTGGGTATCGACTGGGTTCAGGAGAGCTACGGCATCATCTACAACAAGGAGCTCCTCGAGAAGGCCGGCTACAAGGCCGAGGATATCAACTCCTTCGACAAGCTGAAGGCTTGCGCCGATGACATCCAGGCCCGCAAGGACGAGCTCGGCGTTGACGGTGCCTTCACTTCCGCCGGTATGGATGACTCCTCCAGCTGGCGCTACACCACGCACCTCGCCAACCTCCCGCTCTACTACGAGTTCGAGAAGGAGCACAATCAGGAGGACGACGAGATCAAGGGCGAGTATCTCGACAACTTTAAGCAGATCTTCGACCTGTATATCACCGACTCCACCTGCGATCCTTCGCAGCTCGCCTCCAAGACCGGTGACGACGCCACCAACGAGTTCGCAACCGGCAAGGCCGTCTTCTACCAGAACGGCTCTTGGGCCTACGCCGACCTCACCAAGGCCGGTATGACCGACGACCAGCTCGGCATGCTGCCGATCTACATCGGCGTCGACGGCGAGGAGAACCAGGGCCTGTGCTCCGGCGGCGAGAACTACTGGTGCGTCAGCTCCCAGGCTTCCGAGGATGCCCAGAAGGCCACCGAGGACTTCATGTATTGGTGCGTCACTTCTGACACCGCCACCAGCATCATCGCTGACAAGATGGGTCTGACCGCCCCGTTCAAGAGCGCTAAGGAGACCACCAACGTCTTCTCGCAGCAGGCCGTTGCTATGGCCAAGGACGGCAAGAAGACCGTTGCTTGGGACTTCGTTTACATCCCCTCTGAGGAGTGGAAGAAGAACCTCAAGCAGGCTCTCATCGCTTATGCTGCCGACAACACCAAGTGGGACGGCGTCAAGAACGCCTTCGTCGATGGCTGGAAGACCGAGAAGGCTGCTTCCGAGTAAGCAGTTGCTGCCCAAGCTATCTGATTAGCGACAGGGGGCGGGCAGACGTAGGTTTGCCCGCCCCCTGCATATTGAAAGGACCCTTCTATGGGCAAAGCACTCAAACGCTGGTGGCCGCTCTTTATGCTGCCCACGTGCCTGGCGTTTATGATCGGGTTCGTGATTCCCTTTATCCAGGGTTTCTATCTCTCGTTCTGCCAGTTTATTACCATTAATAACGCGCACTTTGTCGGTATCGAGAACTACGTGCGCGCACTGTCAGATCCGCAGTTCTCCACGTCGTTCTTCTTTACCGTGGCGTTTGCCTTCCTGTCGACGGTGCTCATCAACGTGATCGCGCTGGCCATTGCGCAGGCGCTCACTCGCAAGGCGCTCAAGGGCACCAACATCTTCCGTACGATTTTCTTTATGCCTAACCTGATTGGCGGCATTGTACTGGGTTACATTTGGCAGATTCTGATCAACTGCCTGCTCTCCAACGTGGGTGCCCAGCTTATCGCCCTCAACTCCGCCGCTGGCTTCTGGGGCCTTATCATCCTGACCCTGTGGCAACAGGTCGGCTACATGATGATCATCTACATCGCCGGTCTGCAGTCCATTCCGTCTGACTACATCGAGGCCGCCAAGGTCGATGGCGCTACGGCATGGCAGACGTTTTGGAAGGTTAAGATCCCCAACCTGATGCCGACCATCACCATCTGCCTGTTCCTGTCCATCACCAACGGCTTTAAGCTGTTCGACCAGAACCTCGCCCTTACCGGTGGCGCCCCGGCGCACTCCACCGAGATGCTCGCCCTGAACATCTACAACACGTTCTATTCGCGTGCTGGCATCGCATGGCAGGGCATCGGTCAGGCCAAGGCAGTTATCTTCTGCATCCTGGTTGTCGCTATTTCTATGATCCAGCTTAAGGCCACGAGGTCCAAGGAGGTGCAGCAGTAATGAAACGCGATAAGGCTATCAACCGCGCGCTCTCGATCTTCTTTACGATCCTGTCGCTCGCATGGATCTAC
The DNA here is from genome assembly GCA_900551195.1 of uncultured Collinsella sp. Lineage (GTDB taxonomy): Bacteria > Actinomycetota > Coriobacteriia > Coriobacteriales > Coriobacteriaceae > Collinsella. The sequence goes on along the minus strand of URVD01000011.1, from coordinate 7,202 downwards.
CCCGTGTTCATGATTGCGCTCAATTCCTTTAAGAAAGCGACCGCAATCAGCACCACCACGGCGTTCGATCTGCTCACGCCCGAGACGTTCAACGGCCTCGCAAACTACGTGCACGCTCTGAACGAGCAGGGCTTTGCCTCGGCGTTTATGTACTCTCTTATCATCACGGTCACGTCGGTCGTGCTGATTCTTGTGTGCTGCTCCATGTGCGCTTGGTACGTGGTGCGCGTCAACAGCAAGATCTCGAACTTCTTCTATTACCTGTTCGTCTTCTCGATGGTCGTACCGTTCCAGATGCTCATGTTCACGCTGTCCAACCTCGCGGACCGCATCGGCTTTAACACGCCGTTTAACATCTGCTTCATCTACCTTGGTTTTGGCGCGGGCCTCGCGGTCTTTATGTTCGCCGGCTTCGTCAAGAACATCCCGCTCGAGATTGAGGAAGCGGCCATGATCGACGGCTGCAACCCGGTCCAAGTGTTCTTTAAGATCGTCCTTCCCATTATGAAGCCCACCTATCTTTCGGTCGGCATCCTTGAGACCATGTGGGTCTGGAACGACTATCTGCTGCCCTACCTTACGCTCGACTCCACCAAGTACAAGACCATTCCTATCTTGATCCAGTACTTCCGTGGCGGCTATGGCCACGTCGAGCTCGGTCCCATGATGGCGTGCATCATGATGGTCGTCATCCCCATCGTCATCATGTACATCTTCTGCCAGAAGTACATCATCGACGGTGTGGTGGCAGGTGCCGTCAAGGGCTGATGCCGTAACTGTTTTGCAAGTTTTGGCGGCGCCTCTCAGCGCGGCGCCGCGTATCGAAAGGTAAAGACATGGCCGAGATCGTTCTCAAACATGTTCAGAAGGTGTATCCCAACAACGAGTCAAAAAAGAAGGGCTTCTTTGGCAAAAAGAAGAAGACCGAGGAGAAGAAGCACAACCTCAAGGTTACCGAGGACGGTGTGCTCGCTGTAGAGGACTTCAACCTCACCGTTCACGACCAGGAGTTCATCGTCCTCGTTGGCCCTTCTGGCTGCGGTAAGTCCACGACGATGCGCATGGTCGCCGGCCTGGAGGACATCACCTCCGGCGATGTGTTCATCGATGGCAAGCGCGTCAACGACGTGGCGCCCAAGGACCGCGACATCGCCATGGTGTTCCAGAGTTATGCTCTGTACCCCAATATGACGGTGTACGAGAACATGGCGTTTACGCTCGAGCTCAAGAAGGTCCCCAAGGACGAGATCGACCGCAAGGTTCGCTCCGCTGCCGAGATCCTGGGTATTACCGAGTACCTTGACCGTAAGCCCAAGGCACTCTCCGGCGGCCAGCGTCAGCGTGTCGCCATCGGCCGCGCCATCGTACGTGACCCCAAGGTCTTTCTGATGGACGAGCCCCTGTCCAACCTGGATGCTAAGCTTCGTAACCAGATGCGCGCCGAGCTCATTAAGCTGCGTCATGAGATCAAGGGCACGTTCATTTATGTTACTCACGACCAGACCGAGGCTATGACCCTCGGTGACCGTATCGTGGTCATGAAGGACGGCGTCGTCCAGCAGATCGCCACCCCGCAGGAGGTCTTCAACCATCCCGCGAACATCTTCGTCGCCGGCTTTATCGGCGTGCCGCAGATGAACTTCTTCGATGCCCAGCTGGTGCGCTCGGGCAACGGCTTTACCGTCAAGACCGAGGATATGAACGTGGCGCTCGCCCCCGAGACCTGCGCTCAGCTTGCCCTCAACTGGGACGGCGGCGACGTGAAGGAGATTACGGCCGGCGTGCGTCCCGAGCAGATTCTGCTTGCCGACAAGGGCGAGGAGGGTGCGCTCCAGGGCACCGTCGAGGTGACCGAGCTCATGGGCTCGACCGAGCATGTCCACGTGACTGCTCCCGACGGCCAGTTTGTCCTGATCATTCCCGTCGTCGACCTCGAGGCCAAGGGCGCGCTCAAGGCGGGCGACCCCATCTGGTTCAAGTTTGAGAAGAACGCGACCCACCTCTTCGATAAGGTCTCTGGCAAGAACCTTATCTAGGCCCGGTGCAACCAGGCCCTTCCTTTGGGCGACTGCGGTATTGCCATCCTTTTGCCGCGGTCACATATAAGGCTCCCCTCCCGTCCACTGGGCGAGAGGGGAGCCTTTCTTTGTGTTGGGACTGCCTGACCGGTCGTTTGTCTCGATCTGTAACGGATAGGGCCGATTTCGGACGTTAGATGTTACAGATCGAGACGGTTCCGCTGAGCTAACCATTTCATCTAAATCTGTAACACCAAAGGCGAATTTCACCTGCTAGATGTTACAGATTGAGATAAACCCAAGGGGAGGGGCCGGTATGTCTCAATCTGTAACGGCTGGGACCGTTTTGGTTGAGTAGTTGTTATGGATCGAGATTGTTTGGCCGAGTCGGATCACAGGGTAACGTGCGAGCACAAAAAACGGAGCCGCGTTGCCGTGGCTCCGTTTTCAAGAGGATGGGCGATGAAACCGAATTAGCTCAGGTGCCAGATCTCGTCGTTGTACTGGGAGATGGTGCGGTCGGACGAGAAAGTGCCGGCGTTGGCGATATTGATGAGCGCCTTGCGCATCCAGGCGTCCTGGTCCTCGTAGTCGGCCAGCACGCGCTCCTTGGTCTGGATGTACTCCTCAATGTCGAGTAGAGCCATAAACCAGTCCTTGCCCATGATGTCGTCGTGCAGGCGCTGCAGGCGCTCGGCATTGCCGGTCGCCATAAAGGCCGGGTTGGTGATGAAGTCCACCAGCAGTTTAATGCCGGGCTTGCGGTAGAGCACACCGGCGTCATAGGTGCCGTCGGCATAGAGCTGCTCGACCTGTTTGGACGAGGCACCAAAGGTATAGATGTTCTCGTCGCCCACGAGCTCGGCAATCTCCACGTTGGCGCCGTCGAGCGTGCACAGGGTTAGGGCGCCGTTGAGCATGAACTTCATGTTGGAGGTGCCGCTCGCCTCCTTGGAGGCCAGGCTAATCTGCTCGGAGATGTCAGCGGCGGGGATCACGCGCTCGGCGGCGGTGACGTTGTAGTTCTCGATCATGACAACCTGCAGGTAGGGAGCCACGTCGGGGTCGTTTGCAATCCACTGCGACAGCGTCAGGATCAGATGGATGATGTCCTGCGCGATAGTGTAGGCAGGCGCCGCCTTGCCGCCAAAGATGATGGTGACGGGGTGTTTAGGTCTGTTGCCGTTCTTGATATCGAGGTACTTCCAGATGATGTAGAGCGCGAGCATCTGCTGGCGCTTGTACTCGTGGATGCGCTTGACCTGGACGTCGATGATGGCGTTGGAGGGAATGGTCACGCCCTGCTCGAGCGCCATGAACTGGCGCATGATGGCCTTGGCCTCGACCTTGGTGGCGGCCAGGCGCTCAAGAACGTCCTTGTCGTCGGCGAACTTGGCGAGTTTGCTCAGATCGCCGGTGCTGCGCCAGTCGGTGCCGATCACATCGTCGAGCAGGCTGGCGAGCGCGGGGTTGGCCCCATGGATCCAGCGGCGGAAGGTGATGCCGTTGGTCTTGTTGGAGAACTTCTCGGGATAGATCTCGTAGAACGGATGAAGCTCGGTGTCCTCCAGGATCTTGGTGTGGAGGGCGGCTACGCCGTTGATGGAGAAGCCAAAGTGGATGTCCATGTGGGCCATGTGGACGGTGTCGTGCTCGTCGATGATGGCGACGCGCGGGTCATCGTGCTCGGTCCTCGCGATCTCATCGAGCTTGACGATAATGTCGGCGATGGTAGGGGAGACCTTCCGCAGGCTGGTGAGCGGCCACTTCTCGAGCGCCTCGGCAAGAATCGTGTGGTTAGTGTAAGCGACCATGGAGCGTACGATGGTCACGGCCTCGTCAAACTCGATGCCATGCTCAGTGGTGAGCAAGCGAATGAGCTCGGGGATGACCATGGTGGGGTGCGTGTCGTTAATTTGGACAACGGCGTAATCGGCCAGATCGTGCAGGTTGCTGCCGCGCTCGATGGCCTCGTCGATCAGGAGCTGGGCGGCGTTGCTCACCATGAAGTACTCCTGATAGATGCGAAGTAGGCGGCCCTGCTCGTCGGAATCGTCGGGGTAGAGGAACAAGGTGAGGTTCTTGGCGATCTCGGTCTTGTCGAAGTCGATGGAGCTGCCGGGGACCAGGCCGTCGTCGACACTTGCCAGGTCGAACAGGCGTAGGCGGTTCTTGGTGGGCTGGCCGTAACCGGGCACATCGATGTTGACGAGCTTAGAGGTAACGGCAAAATCGCCGAACTCGACGGTGTAGGAGCGGCCATCGTCGACTAGGATGTCCTGCTCACCGAGCCACTCGTCGGGGACGGCCTTCTGCTGGTTGTCGACAAAGCGCTGACGGAACAGACCGTAGTGATAGTTGAGGCCCACGCCATCGCCGGTCAAGCCCAGCGTGGCGATGGAATCCAGGAAGCACGCGGCCAGGCGACCCAGGCCACCGTTGCCGAGCGACGGCTCGACCTCGAATTCCTCGATCTTGTTGAGGTCGTGGCCTGCGGCGGTGAGCTGGTCCTTAATCTCGTCGTAGATGCCGAGGTCGATCATGTTGTTGATGAGCAGCTTGCCGATCAAAAATTCGGCGGAAATGTAATAGAGCTTTTTCTTGCTGTTGTTGAGCGGGCAGGCAGCGGAGCGCTCCTGCACGAGTTTGACCAGCAGCTTGTAAATGCGACGGTCGTCGAGCTGCTCGAGCGAGGTGCCAAAAGACTGCTCTGCGAGTTCCATGAGGTTAATTTGGGGCATGTTTTCTCCTGTGATGGGTTGTTTCATGTCTGCAATTCATAAGAAGCCCGCGCGAGGGGATTGGGGTGGCCTCGCGCGGGAAAAGCAAGCGCGTCCGCACGGTGGGGAGGGGTCGGGCGCGGTAGCTCCTATTGAGGAAGCTCGATTTCGGCTTCCGACGGGATGCGGAAGTAGGTCTCGGTCCAGTCGGTGAGTTTGTGCTCGAGCTCGCGGGTGATGGCGCCGTCGAGCATGCGCCAGGTCCAGTTGCCGCCCAGCGTGGCAGGGGTGTTGATGCGCGCCTCGTTGCCCAGGTTAAGCAGGTCCTGCATGGTGTAGATGCACGTGTCGCTCACGCTGGCGGCGATGGTTCGGTTGAGCGCGTCGGTGATGGGCTCGCCGGCCTGCTGATGGGTGTACAGGGCTGCCTGCTCGCGCTGACGCGGGGTGGCCGTTCCCTCAAACCAACCGCGCGCCGTCTCGTTGTCGTGTGTGCCCACATAGGCGACGGTGTTGGCAATGTAGTTGTGCGGCAGGTAGTACGAGTTGGTGCCCTCAAAGGCAAACTGCAGGATCTTCATGCCGGGGAAGCCCGAGTTGTCGCGCATGTCGATGACGCCGGGGGTGAGGAAGCCCAGGTCCTCGGCGATGATGGGCAGCGTGCCGAGCTTTTCCTCGAGTGTCTTGAAGAACTTGAGGCCGGGCCCCTGCGTCCACGAACCGTAGGACGAATCGGGCGAGGAGAACGGCACCTCCCAATAAGCCTCGAAGCCGCGGAAGTGATCCAGGCGGATGACGTCGTACATGTCGAGGGCGGAGCGAATGCGGCCCTCCCACCAGGAGAAGCCGCACGCCTCCATGGCGTCCCAGTCGTAGATGGGGTTGCCCCAGTACTGGCCGGTGGCCGAGAACTGGTCGGGCGGCGTGCCGGCGACGCTCACGGGATTGCCGGCGGCATCGATCTTAAAGAGCTCAGGCGTCGCCCACATCTCGACGGAGTCACGCGAGACATAGATGGGCAGGTCGCCGATGATGAGAATGTCGTGCTCGTTGGCATAGGCCTTGAGGCGGCTCCACTGGCGATCGAAGAAGTACTGCGTCATCTGGTGGTAGAGCATGCGCGCGGGATGGGCAGCGCAGACCTTGGCAGAAGCCTCGCCACGGGTACGGAGCTCTGCGGGCCACTCCCAAAATGCCTTGAGACCGCACTCCTCCTTGACGGTCATGAACTCACAGTAGGGGATGAGCCAGTCCTCGTTGGCTTGGATAAAGTCATCGAAATCGGCCGGCTTGTCGACAGCAAAGCGCTCAGCGGCGCGGTCGAGAATCTGACGGCGGCCGCCAAAGATAGCACCGTAGTCGACATTGCTGGGGTCGGATCCCAGATACACGCCATCGATATCGCGCTGCTCCAGATACCCTGCTTCGATAAGCTCGGCAAAGTCGATAAAGTTGGGGTTGCCTGCGCGGGCCGAGAACGACTGATAGGGCGAATCGCCATAGCTGGTCGTCGTAAGGGGCAGAATCTGCCAGTAATGTTGTTTGCACGAGGCGAGAAAATCGACGAAGTCGTAGGCATTCCAGCCAAAGCCGCCGATTCCGTATGGTCCGGGCAGAGATGAGACGGGCATGAGGACGCCGCTTGCACGCTCCATGGATGCACTCACCGTCCTTTTGAATAAGGGGCTGCGCCGTAGATGGATAGACGGCTCGTCCCGAGTTTCCATTGCTATTGTCCCTATTGTAGAACATGTTGTTTAAACATGTATAGAGAGAATGAAAAAGTTGCCGACTTTCGGTGAATGGTAGTGCGCCATAGACGATATGAGTTGAACATTGGGAGCTCCTCCCCTTGCGGCTCTTTTGTGGGTCGGGCGACAATGGTCGTCGTCATTAAAGACCGGCTGCCAGCCAGGTTGCAACAATGCAAGAAGGGTTCACATTCAGTTGGCCGTTGACACAAACAATCGCGCGAAGACCTCGTCTTCTTCGGTAAGTCCAGGCGCGGCAAGACGCGCATGGCAGTCGCCCTCACGATGCGCGCGGTCGCCGCGGACATGTCGGTCAGGTTCTGGCAGACCGCGCAGCTGGTTCTCGAGCTCGGCAACGCGAAGCGCAAGGGAACGCTGTCGAAACTGTTGAACGACGTGTCGCCCGCGAGGCTGCTCGTGCTCGACGAGTTCGTCTACGTCCCCTGCGACGTAGACGGTGCGAGGGTTCTCTACCAGGTCATTTCCGTCCATGTAGTGCTCGTAGGCCGCGGCGTCGTCGGGCTCGTCGAAGGAGAGGGACTCCGTCCAGTCCCAGTAGGCCCCCGTCCAGGCGCCCCTGCGCCTGCCGGCCGGCGTCGTCTCGTCGAAGACGAGGCCGTGGCGCAGCAGGAACTTCGACATCCGCTGCTTGGCGTGTTGCAGGTCGTCGCGCGCGTCCTCGAGGGCGCTCGTCGGGGACCCACACCTCGACG
>URVD01000010.1 GCA_900551195.1 uncultured Collinsella sp. | reverse complement strand
ACGTACCCGTGGAAACCCCGCAGGCGGGCGGGCCCGGACAGGTACGTTACTCTTTCTCCACCGCGCGCATGATCGCCTTGTAGATCTCCATCAGCGGGATGATCAGGAAGGCCAGGCCCAGGGCAGCAACAACGCCCTTGAGCTCAAGCGTCACGGGGCCAAAGAACATCTCGGCAAGCGTCGGCTGCACGGTCACGATCACCGTCAGCACCAGTGCCAGCGCGGCGGAAGCCCACAGCCACTTGTTCTGCTTCTTCATCTTAAACAGCGACGTGCGACGGCTGCGCATGTTAAAGCAGTGGAAGATCTCGACCATGTTGAGCGTGATGAACGCCATCATCACGCCTTCCTCGTCGGCATTGCCGGCGATCATATCGGCGATGTGGATGTAGCCCATGTCAAAGTACACGCCCACAAAGAAGCTCGCCAGCACCAGCGCGGTGATGATTAGGCCCTGGACCACGCAGTCCAGACCCATATGTCCGGCAAAGACACCGTCCTTGGCGTTGCGCGGCTTGCGCTTCATGATGTCGCCCTCGGCATCCTCCATGCCCAGCGCAAGCGCGGGGAAGCAGTCGGTAACCAGGTTCACCCACAGCAGCTGCACCGGCTGGAAGATGGTAAAGCCGATGAGCGTGGCGATAAACACCGAGAACACCTCGGCAAGGTTGGCCGAGAGCAGGAACTGGATGACCTTGCGGATGTTGTCGTAGATGCGACGGCCCTCTTCGCAGGCGCCGATGATGGTGGCGAAGTTGTCGTCGGCGAGCACCATGTCGGCGACGTTCTTGGTGACATCAGTGCCGGTGATGCCCATGCCAACGCCGATGTCGGCGCGCTTAATGGACGGGGCGTCGTTGACGCCGTCGCCCGTCATGGCCACAATCTGGTCGCGCGACTTCCAAGCCTCGACGATGCGGGTCTTATGCTCGGGCTGGACGCGGGCGTACACGCCGTAGTCCTCGATGTGCGCGTCGAGCTCCTCGTCGCTCATGCGGTCGAGGTCGGCACCGGTAATGGCCTGGCTGCGATCGGCGACGATGCCCAGCTGCTTGGCGATGGCCACGGCGGTGTCAATGTGGTCGCCCGTAATCATGACAGTGCGAATACCGGCATCGTGGGCCTCGCGGATGGCGTCGGCGACCTCGGGGCGGACAGGGTCGATCATGCCGGACAGGCCGCAGAAGACCAGGTCATGCTCGAGCGCAGCGGGACTGCAGTCGCTCGGGACCTCGGTGTAAGTGCGGCTTGCCAGCGCCAGCACGCGCAGGGCCTCGTCGGCCATGGCCTTGTTGGCGGCCACGAGCTCGGAACGACGCTCCTCGGTCAGCGGGACGACCTTATCGCCCTCGTAGATGTGGGTGCACAGGCCGATCACCACGTCGGGCGCGCCCTTGGTGTACTGCTCATACTCGCCGTCCAGGGTCTCGACGACCACGGACATCATCTTACGGCCCGAGTCAAACGGGGCCTCGCCCACGCGCGGATGCTCGGCAGTCAGGCCAGTGAGACCAGCTTTGCCGGCATCGTTGACGAGCGCGCACTCAGTCGGCTCGCCCACGGCCTCGCCCAGCTCCTCGTCCCACTGAGCATCGGAGCACAGCGCCATACCTGCCAGGAACTTCTCCTTGGGCGCAGCGAGCTCGTGCTTGACGACGGTCATCTTATTCTGGGTAAGGGTGCCGGTCTTGTCGGAGCAGATGGTCTGTGTGCAGCCAAGGGTCTCGACAGCAGAGAGCTTGCGGATAATCGCCTGGCGCTTGGCCATCTTGGTCACGCCAAGCGAAAGGACGATGGTCACGACGGCAACAAGGCCCTCGGGGATGGCGGCGACGGCGAGCGAGACGGCAACCATAAAGGTGTCGAGCAGGGCAGTCGGATCGGTAAGGACGTTGCCCACGCCGTGGCGGAGGATGTCAACGCCAAAGATCACGACGCAGATGACGATCACCATGATGGTGAGGATGCGGCTGAGCTCGGCAAGCTTCACCTGCAGCGGCGTGAGCTCTTCCTTGGCCTCGGCCAGGGCGCCGGCGATCTTGCCCATCTCGGTGTTCATGCCGGTGCCGACCACGACGGCGCGGCCGCGGCCGTATACCACGGTGGAACCCATGTAGCACATGTTCTTACGGTCGCCGAGCGGCACGTCGTCGGTGCCGGCGGCGAGCTCGATCACGTTGGCATGCTTCTCGACGGGCACGGACTCGCCGGTGAGCGCGGCCTCTTCGATCTTCATCGTGGCGCTCTCGAGCACGCGGCAGTCGGCCGGGACGGAGTCGCCCGCCTCGAGCATGATCACGTCGCCGGGCACGAGCTCGGCGCTCGGCAGGTGCACGAGCTTGCCGTCGCGTAGCACCTTGGACTGCGCCGCACTCATCTCCTGCAGGGCCTCGAGGGCCTCCTCGCTCTTGGCTTCCTGGACCACGCCCAGCACCGAGTTGACGATAACGACGAACATGATGATGGCAACATCGGCAAAGTCGGGCTCGCCCTTGACCATGCCCGTGAGCGCACTGATGACGGCGGCAACGATCAGCATGATGACCATAGGGTCAGCCATCTGTTCAAAGAAACGCTTCCACAGCGGCGTCTTCTCAGCTTCCTCGAGCTTGTTAGGGCCTGTCTTGGCGAGGCGCGACGACGCCTCGTCGTTGCTCAGGCCGAGGTTCTCATCGACACCTTGGTCGCTGAGCACCTCCGCCGCGGCGGACAGGTATTCCTTTTGCATATAGAGTCCCCTCCTGGGATTCGGGCCACTCAGCAGATTGATGCCCGATCATAATTCCCAGGAGAAGGGCAAGGGCTCATCAAGGCTGCCGTGCTGAGCGGCAGTTGATAGTGGAGCTATGGTACCCCAAAGCGACGCGTCTAGCCAAAACAATCGGTTTGGAAATATGGTCCGCACGCAACGGTGCAGACCGTGTGATGCTCAACATTGGTAAAACGTTTTTTCTTCGGCACATCGCCAAACTGACATATCGCCCAGATAGCAGCGGTTGGAGTGGTTGGTAAAGATTTTTCATATACCGTTTTTCCCGCAAAAAATGAACTTCCATTTCGGCATACGGTCGATTTTTTGGGGTATTCGGTCGGCATTTCGTTATAATCATCTCGGTTTTATTTCTTATGGTTTATCTATCAGCGCAAGACGATGTCAGATGGAGGTCTGAATGTACAAGCGCACTAAGATTGTATGCACCATGGGTCCCGCCTGCGATAGCGACGAGACCATCCGCGAGATGATCAAGGCGGGCATGAACGTCGCCCGTTTTAACTTCTCGCACGGCTCCTACGACGAGCACCACGGTCGCATCGAGCGCGTCCGCCGTATTTCCAAGGAGCTCGGTCTGCCTGTCGGCATCCTGCTCGACACCAAGGGCCCCGAGGTCCGCACCGGCCTTCTGGTCGACGGCAAGAAGGTTGCCGTCAAGACCGGCGATAAGATCGTCGTCACCGCTCAGCCTACGTCCGAGGATTTCCACGGCACCGCTGAGCACATCTCCCTCGACTACCTGGCTCTGCCCTCCGAGGTCGAGAAGGGCTCCCTCATCCTGATCGATGACGGCCTGGTTGCCCTCGAGGTCGAGTCCGTCGACGGCCAGGACATGACCTGCGTCGTCAAGAATGACGGCCTGATCGGCGAGCGCAAGGGCGTCAACATGCCCAACGTCAACATCTCGCTGCCCGCCATCACCGAGCGCGATCGTCAGGACATCCTCTTTGGCCTGACCGAGAACATCGACTACATCGCCGCTTCCTTCATCCGTGACGGCGAGTCCGTCCGTGGCATCCGCAAGCTTTGCCGCGAGAACGGCGGCGAGCACGTGACGATCTTCCCGAAGATCGAGTGCGCCCTGGGCGTCGAGAACTTCGACGAGATCCTCGAGGCTTCCGACGGCATCATGGTCGCCCGTGGCGACCTGGGCATCGAGATCAAGCCCGAGCTCGTTCCCCACATCCAGAAGGAGATCATCGCCAAGTGCAACGCGGCCTACAAGCCCGTCATCACTGCTACGCAGATGCTCGACTCCATGCAGCAGAACCCGCGCCCGACGCGCGCCGAGGTTGCCGACGTTGCTAACGCCATCTACGACGGCACCGACGCCGTTATGCTCTCTGGCGAGTCCGCTGCCGGTAAGTACCCGGTCGAGGCCGTCAAGATGCAGGCCAGCATCGCTCTCGAGACCGAAAAGTACCTCCCGGCCCACGCTCCGCTCGAGGTTCCGGCCGACGCTCACGGCACCCGCGTCGTCAACAACGTTGTGGGTATGTCCGCTGTGAACATGGCCACCACCGTTGGCGCCAAGTGCATCACCGTGCCGACGACCACCGGTCGTACCGCACGCCTGATCTCGCACTTCCGTCCCAACATGCCGATCTGCGCGTTCTCCCGCCACGAGTGGGCCGTCCAGCAGATGATCATGTACTGGGGCGTTATCCCGCACCAGGCCGAGATTACCCAGGGCACCGTCAACGGCACGATCGTCAAGGCGATCGAGACCGCTAAGGAGCTCGGCTACGTCGAGGCCGGCGATCTGACCGTCGCTACCGCCGGCGATCCCCGCATGAGTGTTCAGCTCGAGGACAAGGTCTCCTCGACCAACGTCGCTTACGTCGCTCAGGTGCGCTAAATCGCACTTGCAAGCACGCTTGCATTGCAAAAGGGCCCGGAAGGCTTTGCCTTCCGGGCCCTTTTTAGACCTTCTTCGTATGCCGCATCATCGATTTGTGTTCAGTCGCAAGCCTCTCCGATGCCGAGCGCACCACCGAAGACGCCCTGCGACGGGAGCCGTTGGTCAATTGGAATGAACTGTTCACCGTTAAGCCGGCCGGCTAGCAGCTAGCGATCAGGGGGACTGCGGGAACGTCAGAAGCAGCAACGCGAGCCGCAAATCCCGCCTCGGTCAGCTCGATGACCTCGGTAAACGTTGCATCGAAAAACTCCTCGGTTAGCAGGCGATACGGCGGATGATCGGGCTCGCCGGGGTTTTCGCGTACAATCTCGTGCATGACGCCGATAGTCTTGAGCACATATTCTTTATGGATGGGATACTGCCCAAAACGCGTCGCAGCGGTATAGAGGCGATCGGTCGCACGCGGAATGGAAACGATGCCCAGCGTCTTGCCAAACCAGTCAAAATCGCCCTGCTTTTTAATGCGGAATTCCTCGCACGGCTTGCCGCCGTGTGCTTCCAGATACTGGTTCACACGCGTGTTCCATACCGTGTCGGCCACCAGATGCGACCAGACGCCCAGCGTTAAATCGAGCAGCGACTGCGCCACATCTTCGGACGCAAGCGAGAACTCACAGGCGCCGGGACCGACAACCGGCTCGGCATCCCTGTAGCGCTGAGGATAGTGCACGCGGTTCAGTCGCTCGCGCTCCTCGACAATCGAGGTAGCCTCAGCAGGTTCGCCCGCGGGTGCGCCTTTAAGCAGCGGCGCCACATAGGTATCCCAGAACTCGTGCTCGCGCGGCTTAGGGATAGGCTCGGGCTTTGCAAAGTGCGTAATGCGATACGGAATGGGATCGGCGATGCCAGGGACCATATAGCCCACGAAGATATCCGGAACCACGCAGCCAAACAAAAAGGCATTGCGGTCGCGCACGCTATCGGCAAGCACGCTAGCACGTGCCAGCAAGCGCTCCGTTTGAGCGATATGAATGTTCCAGCTTGGCATAGCCACCCCCATAAAACCTGGTTAACTATACCATCACGGCAGAGTCGCACAGGCGGCCATACATACCCTACGCAGCAACTATTCCGCGGCGGCGCTCTCGGTTCCATACGATGGCACGGACGCCTCGACCACGTGATGATATCGGTCGATATAGATGGCGCGGGCACCCAGGCGTCGTACCAAATCCTGATGGTGTGTGCTCATTAAGACCGTCTTGCCGGCAGCAACATAAGCCAGCAAAAAGCTGACCACGATGTCGCACGAATCCTCATCGAGTCCGTTGGTAGGCTCGTCGAGCACCAGGATATCGGGGTTCATCGACACGACGGCCGCCAGCGCCACACGCTTTTTTTGCCCGCCCGATAGCTGATAGGGAGAGGCATCGGCCAGGTCGGCAACCTGGAACAGCTCCATGGCATCGCGAACGCGGCACTTGAGCTCGTCTGTCGACAGCCCCATTTGAGCCGGACCAAACGCGACCTCCTCGCCTACCGTGGCGCAAAACAGCTGGGCATCGGCATTTTGAAACACGAAGCCTACGCGCTGGTGAAAGCGCTGGGAAGCCACGGAATCCTTTAGAAATGTTGCATCGATCACGTGCCCGTCAAACAGGTATGCCCCTGCGTCCGCGAGTTCAAGACCGTTAATAAGGCGCATGATCGTCGTCTTGCCGCAGCCATTCGGGCCAAGCAGGGCAACGAGCTCGCCACGATCGACCTGCAGCGACACACCATCGACAACCGTATGCCCCGCATAGGAAAACACCACGTCGCGTAGCTCGATGAGCGGCGCGACCTCGGCGCCCGCACCGTTCGTGCCCGCCGCATTATTCATATCAATCGTCAAAACGTCGCCCTTCCCTATCCACATCGACGGCTCGGCCGCCCGCGCTACAGCACCGCGCACAACACGGCGAGCAGCACCACGACGACCGCATAGACCGCATCGCGCCAGCCAAAGCCGCTCCGCGCGGGAGTCGGATACGCACCGGCAAAGCCACGGCAAAGCATAGCCTCGTCCATCGCGTGGCTGCATTCCATCGCCTTGATAAAGGTCATGCCCATGATACCCGCGATCGAATCGGTACGCGAAAATCCCTCAGGCGTACGGCCAACGCTGCGCAGCATGACCGATTCGCACAGATCGTGCGCTGTGCGTCCCAGCACCTCGATATGCTTGAGTGCCATATCAAAGGTAAAGATGACCTCGTCGGGCAGATGCAGCGTCTTGAGCGCCGCCGACATGCGGCTCCAGGTAAGCGTCCATGAAACGCCCAGCACAAGCGACACATTAATGAACGTCTTGAGCGCAATCTTGAGCATGGCGCCCGTGGCAGACGCGCCCAGCAGCAGGGCGGGCAGTGCCAAAACCACCGCGAGCCCCGCAGCGCCAAGTGCCGGCACAAAGGTTGCCCGCAGCCCGCGTACGGGGCGCACGGCAACGAGCACCAGCGCGATAGCCGCCATCAACATGAGGTAAAGCGGGCTCTGTGTCAGGCACACGCACAGAACGCAAACGAACATCCCCACCAGGCGCACCGGAGCCGAAACGCAAGAAAGGGCGCGGTCGACCATCGACCCGCCCTCGTGCGCGCCTCCACCCAGGCGAACCCGCTCAAGCAGGCTCGCCAGGTGCAGGACATTCTTTTGCATCACACGATGCCGAGCCCCCACGGGCTCATATCGCTCCTCGGCCGCAAGCCAACTAGGCAGCTCGGCTATTGCCATGAGCACCGCTTTCCTTGACCGTCAGCGAGACCAGGCGGAATGTGATGGTGAGCACCGCCACGCCAATCACGCCCGAAAGAATATACATCGCAGCCTGGCCGGCAAAGCCAAGGCCCTGCTCCTCGGAATAGGCCTGCAGATAATCGCCCGTGGGCAGGGCGTCGGCAAAGGTCGGGGTGTCGAGGCCGACCGAAGCCTGCAGGCTGTCGTCGCCAGCCTCCTGAACGGCGGTCGCGGCGCCCTCGGCGTCCCACTCACCCCAGGCGTCACCGGTGGCGAGCAAGCCGAGCGGCGTAGCCACGACAAGCACGGCGACCAGAATGAGCGTGGGAATCAGGGAAGTCTTCTTGGCGGTACCATCGGCGGCAAGCTGGCCATCGGCGGCTTCGGGGCCGACGATAATGCTCGGCGCCGTCTTCTTAATGAAGCCGTAGATGGCGGCCGTCGCCACGCCCTCGATCACGCCGGCAACCAGCATATGCGGGATCAACATGGCCGGAATAGCCACGGACAGCGGGAAGGGGCAGTACAGAGGGGCGCCCGAAGCGTTGGTGAAGAGCATCGGCTGAATACCAAACTCGATTGCCGCGCACAGGGCCGCCAGGCACAGGCCGACCCAACCGCTCACGATGGCAGAAACCGAGGTGCCCCAGCTCTTGTCGTGCAGACGGCTGTTGAGCGCACGGAACACGATAGCAGCGACAAACGGCAGCACAAAGGCCATGTTAAAGCAGTTGGCGCCAAACGACAGAACGCCGCCGTCGCCAAACAGCAGCGCCTGCAGCGCCAGAGCGACCGAGACAGCGATAGCCGCGGCCTCGGGGCCCAGCAGCAGCGCGATGAGTGCGCCGCCGACGGCGTGACCAGTGGTACCGCCGGGCAGCGGAACGTTGAACATCATGAGCAAGAAGGAGAATGCGGCGCAGATGCCCAGGAACGCCATATGCTCGCGATCGAGCGTGGCGCGCACCTTTTTGATGCAGTGAACCCATACGGGCACCATCGCCACCGCCATAACGGCATCGGTCTGCGGGGACAGATAATTATCGGGAATATGCATGAGCCCTCTCAATCAGAACGTTGTGTGTTACGTTTCCAACAATCCGTAACACCGACTCTGCATACTAACAAAAAGGCGCACCGCCCACAACGCAGCACGCCCTTGCAATACGTACGTTATTAGCCCAGGTCCACGCACCGCCCAATAAAGGGCCCATGCACTCCCAACTTTCCGGTCACCCGGAAGAAGGTGCGATCCGCTCGCAACAAGGTTAACGCAGGAACCCGCCCCCGAGAGGGGTTTTCTAAGGCAACATCCCGCAGCCGCGAAGTGGCGAGGACGTTGCCGTGAAAACCCCGCAGGGGGCGGGTTCCGAACAGCAAAGATTACGAGCGGACTTCGCCGTTTACGCCCTTGCACACCTTGGTGACGATCTTCTGGTGCGCCTTCTCGACCTCTTCGCTAGTAAGCGTGTGGTCGTCCGAGCGATACGTGAGCGCAAAGGCCATGGACTTCTTGCCCGCACCGATGCGGATGGGATCGCGGTAGACGTCGAACAGGCGCACGCCCTCGAGCAGCTTGCCGCCGGCGCTGGTAATACGGCGCTCAAGATCCTCGCAGGTCACGGCATTGTCGACCACAATGGCAAGGTCGTGCTCAACGGCCGGGTACTGCGAGAACTCGCGGTAGTTCTCCTGGTTGCGGGCACCCTTGATCAGCTTGTCCAGGTCAAGCTCAAAGGCAACGACAACCTCGTCGATGCCGCAGGCCTCGCGCGCCTCGGGGTGGATCTCGCCGACCCAACCCAGCACGGTGCCGCCGGACAGAACCTCGGCCGCACGACCCGGCTGCAAAAAGGCATAGCCCTCGCCCTCGACGGGACGGAAGCGAACCTTCTCGATGCGCAGCTGGGCGAGCAGCTCCTCGACGATACCCTTGCCAAAGAAGAAACGCAGTTTACGGTACTTCATGTTCCAAGACTGCTCGCTCCACTGGCCCGAGAGCACACCCGCGACGGACTTGGTCTCCTTGGGCAGGCTGGCGTTCTCGCGACCGTGGAACAGGCTGCCGACCTCGTACAGGTGCACGTTGGGCGTACCGTGCGCCTCGTTGTAGGCCACGGACTGCAGCAGGCCCGGCAGCAGCGAACGACGCATCTCGGTCTGCTCGGCCACCAGCGGGTTCATGAGCACCACGGGGCAGCCGCGACCCTCGGTGGGCATGCCGATCTTCTCCAGGTCGCCCGGGGCGGCAAAGCCAAAGGTCGTGGTCTCGTTGAGGCCGCAGGCGCGCAGGATCTCGCCGACCTTGCGGGTGAGCTTCTGCTCGCGGGTCAGGCCGCCGATGTGGTTCTTGGCAGCCGGGATGGTCGCCGTCACACGGCCCATGCCCCATAGGCGCAGGACCTCCTCGATCAGGTCAATCTCGCGCGGCAGGTCGGGACGGAAGCTCGGCGGGGTAACCATAAAGTCCTCGCCGTCGCGCTCGACGGTGCAGCCCAGACGGGTAAGCGAACGCTCGATAAAATCGGGCTCGATGTCGGCACCGCAGATGGCATGCACGCGGGCCAGGCGCAGCTTGATGCTGTCGATGGTCTTGGGCGCGGGGAAAACATCGACATAGCCGGGAGCAACCTCGCCGCCGGCGATCTCCTCGATGAGCGCGCAGGTAACGTTGGCGACATCCACGCAGCCAGTCTCGTCAACCTGGCGCTCAAAGCGAATGGAGGCGTCGGAGATCAGCGACAGATCGCGGCTGGTGTGCGAGGTGCGACCGGCGTTGAAGCAAGCGCTCTCGACCATCACGTCGACGGTGTCGTCCTCGATCTCGGAATCCATGCCGCCCATAACGCCGGCCAGCGCCACGGGGCGCTCGCCGTCGGTGATGAGGCCCATGCCGGCGTCGAGCACGCGCTCCTCGCCATCGAGCGTCGTAAACTTCTCGTCCTGCTGGGCGGCGCGAACCACCACGCGACGGTGGCCATCGCGCTCGGCAAAGGTGTCCAGGTCAAAGGCGTGCAGCGGCTGACCGGTGAGCATCATCACGTAGTTGGTGATGTCGACGATGTTGTTGTGCGGACGCACGCCCAGGGCGTTAAGGCGCTTGACCATCCAGTCGGGCGACGGGCCGACCTTCACGTTACGCACGATGCGGGCGACGTAGCGGTCGCACAGGCCCTCGTCGGCAATCTCGACGGAAAGCTCGTCGTCGGTCGCGCGGCCAGTCTCCGCCTTGATGGCGGGCAGCTCAACGTGGAAATCGCGGTCGAAGATGGCGCCGGTCTCGCGGGCCATGCCGATCATGGACAGGCAATCGGGACGGTTGGGCGTGATCTCGCAGTCGAGCACAGTATCACTCGAGCCCACATACTCGGCAAACGGCATGCCGCAGGGCGTATCCTCGGGCAGGATCATAATGCCAGAGTGGTCGCCGCCCAGGCCGAGCTCGCGTGCGGAGCAGTTCATGCCCATGGACACGACGCCGCGAAGCTTGCTCTTCTTGATCTTGACGTCGCCGGGCAGGACAGCGCCGATCATGGCCGTGACGATGTGGTCGCCGGCCTCGAAGTTCTGCGCGCCGCAGACGATCTGCAGCGGAGCGGGATTGCCGTCGGCATCGAGGTTCTTGTCGCCCACATCGACCGAGCACACATACATGTGGTCGCTATCGGGGTGCGGGGTCTTGGTGAGCACCTTGGCGGTCACCACGTGGTCGAAGGACTCGCCCACGGTGTCGATCGCCTCGACCTCGGTGCCGGTACGGATATATTCGTCCGAAAGGGTCTTGGGATCCTCCGGAATATCGATCATGGTCTTGAGCCAGTCGTAAGAAACGCGCATCTAACTGGTCTCCTTTCATAAATGCGGCTTTGAGCCAAAAACTGCAACGGAGACGGGTTTTCCAAGTGCCGCAGATTGCCTTGAAAGAGGAGGGCCGCGTACTTAGGTACGCAACCGACGATTGAAAGGCAAGGTGCGGTGCTTGGGAAAGCCGCCGGGCCTAGAACTGATTTAAGAAGCGCATATCGCCCGTCATGAGAGTTCGCAGGTCGGGCAGGTCGTAGCGCAGGGCCGCGACGCGCTCGGCGCCAATGCCAAAGGCGAAGCCGGTGTACTTCTCGGGGTCGATGCCGCAGTTGATGAGGACGTTGGGGTCGACCATGCCGCAGCCCAGGATCTCGATCCAGCCGCTGTGCTTGCAGAAGTTGCAGCCCTTGCCGCCGCACACGTGGCAGCTCACGTCCACCTCGCAGCTGGGCTCGGTGAAGGGGAAGAAGTGTGGGCGATAGCGCGTCTTGCGGTCCTCGCCAAACATGCACTTAACAAAGTAGTCGAGCGTGCCCTTAAGGTCGCCAAAGGTAATGCCCTCGTCGACGACCAGGCCCTCGATCTGGTTGAACTGCGGCAGATGGCAGGCATCGGCTGTGTCGGGACGGTAAACGGTGCCCGGACAGATCATGTAGATGGGCGGCTTTTGCGACTCCATGGTGTGGATCTGCACGCCCGAGGTCTGGGTGCGCAGCAGCACGTCGGACTCGCCGTGGGCGTGGGCCTCGGGGTGCGCGACGCTGCCGGGGTTATTGTCGACCACGTAGAAGGTATCGCGGGCCGAGCGGCTCGGGTGATCCATGGGGGCGTTGAGCGCGGTGAAGTTGTAGTAGGAGGTGTCGACCATGGGACCGGACTCGACGGTGTAGCCGATGCCGCAGAAGATGTCCTCGGCCTCCTCGATGATCTGCTTGATCAGGTGCTGGTGGCCGATCTGCGGACGGATGCCCGGCAGCGTGATGTCGACGGCGTCGTGCTCGAGTGCGCGCTTGAGGGCGGCGGCCTTCATCTCGGTGTTGCGCTCGTCGAGCATGCCCTCGATCAGCTGGCGCATCTCGTTGGCGCGCTTGCCCATCACGGGACGATCCTCGGGGGCGAGTTTGCCCATCATGCGCATCAGGCCGGTGATGCGGCCCTTGCGGCCGAGCAGCTCAACACGCGCAGCCTCGAGCTTGGCGGCGTCATCGGCGCCTGCGACGAGCTCCTTGGCCTCTTCCTCGAGTTTGACCAGATCATCAATCAGACTCATGTCTTCCCTTTCGTCTCTCGCGCATCCACTTGCCGCGGCGGCTGGAGCAACCCGGAGCTGCGGATGTGCGGCCCGGTTCGGTAACAAAAAAACCGCCCTCGGGCATGTGCATTGCCCAAGGACGGTTGAATTCCGCGGTACCACCTTGTTTGACCCGGCGGATGTCTGGCCCGCCGCGCCCACTCTTTGCCCCTTTTCGCGAGGCTCACGGCTTCCCTACTGGAGACATCGCCGCCGCGTGGCCGCGCGCCCGTTGAGGTCGCTGCTCGGGAGTGAACGCTTGGCCCTTGTCACCGCAGGAAGGCTCGCAGCCCATGACCTTCCCTCTCTTGCCGGCGACGCGGCGGGCAAAACCCTCTCCGTCAACGCATTGGGCTATAGGATAACACATTCTGCGTGTGCATCGCCGCGTTCCGTTTTGTTCGCACTGGGTACAAGGCAGGTAGCTGTGCAAACTGGCCGCGCGCCCACCCGAAGCGCTCGGCTCACGAGATCAAGGATATGGTATGGGAAAGAAACTCGATAAGAAGGCCGAGCCTGCAGCGGGCAAGACATCCAAAGGCATGAAGGTCGATAAGGCCGTCAAAAAATTCCGCAAGCTCGAAGGCAAGCTGTGGACTCGCGAGTACCTGCTCAAGATTGCCGAGTTCGATGGAGCGACGATTGCTCCTGCCAACGGCGCAGCAGCGCGTGCCGACGCCATGGGCACGCTTGCCGGCGAGCATCACAAGCTGCTGACCAGCGAGAAGTCCGTTGAGCTCGTGCGCTCGCTGGCGCGCGAGACCGTCGCCGGCGGCAAAATCGACGACCCTCAGCTGCTCGACGAGATCCGTGTGCTCGGCCGCGATCAACGTGAGGCCAGTGCCATCCCCACCGAAGAAGCCGAGGCCTGGACCAGGCTCACCTGCGAGGCGGACGCCGTGTGGCACAAGGCCAAGGCAGCCAACGACTGGGCGAGCTTTGAGACCTATGTGGATAGAATCGTCGCCCAACTTAAGCATCAGGCCGAGCTCATGGACCCCAAGCGCGATCCATACGACGTTTGGCTCGACCAGTACGAGCGCGGCCTTTCCGCCAAGAGCTTCGATGCGTTTTGCGATGAGGTCAAGGCCACGGTCGTGCCGCTCGTGCACGCCATCGGCGAGCGCGGCCAGCAGCCGGCTGCCGACTTTTTGCACGCCCACGTGCCCGAGGCTGCCCAGCGCGCCATGAGCTTCGACCTTATGAAGCTTGTCGGCCTGGACCTGGACGACACCACGCTTGCCTTTACCGAGCATCCGTTTAGCGAGGGCTTTGCCGTGGGTGATGCGCGCATCGCGACGCACATCTACGAGGACGACTGCATCTCCAACGTCTACAGCATCATCCACGAGGCGGGGCACACCATGTACGAGCTGGGCGTCAATCCCGCCTATGCGCGCACGTGCTTGGAGGGCGGCACCTCCATGGGCATCCACGAGAGCCAGAGCCGCTTTTTCGAGAACACCGTGGGTCGCAGCCGCGCCTTTATGGGCCCGCTGCTCGAGGTGCTGCGTCGTCACGCGCCCGAGGTCTACGGCGACGTCGACGAAGACACGCTCTACCGCGCCGTGAACATCGCGCAGCCGTCGTTGATCCGCACCGAGGCCGACGAGCTCACCTATCCGCTGCATATTATGGTGCGCTACCAGATTGAGCGTATGCTGTTTGCCGGCGAGGCTGCGGCCAAGGACATCCCCGCGCTTTGGAACCGCTTTATGGACGAGTACCTGGGCATTCCCGTTCCCGACGACACGCACGGCTGCCTGCAGGATACGCATTGGAGCGGCGGTTCGTTTGGCTACTTCCCCACGTATGCGCTGGGTAGCGCCTACGATGCCATGTTTGTGCCGGCCATGTGCCGCGACGGCGTCGACCTCAACGGCGCCTGTGCGAGCGGCGACTTGGCACCCGTCCGCGCGTGGCTGGGCGAGCACATTTGGCAGTGGGGCCGCGCCAAGGACGCGCCGGAGCTCATCAAGGGCGCATGCGGCATGGCGTTCGATGCCCGCTACTACTGCAGCTACCTGCAGGACAAGTTCACCACGCTGTACGAGCTGTAAGGATTGACCAGCACGCCATCGCCAACGCCAACCATGTTGACGCCGATGTCTTGGCAACGTCAGCGAAAACGGCCCCAAGCGAGCAAGGTGACGTGAAATCAGAACCACCCTTAAAAAGGGTGGTTTGCTCTTAGGGTATAACCCACGGGCCCCGGGCTCGCGTCTAAAGGCGCGGGCCCGGACTTCGTCCAGGCCTAGTGCATCTTGACCCGTGGCGCGCCGGTCGAACCGGCGGCATCACCCCCTCTTGAAGGGGTCCTCGTACTCCTTCACGCTCAGCTTGTCCAGCGCGATGTCGTGGGACTCCTGCTCCCTGATGTACTTGGCGATCGTCGCCTCGTTCAGGCCGACGGTGGACACGCAGTGGCCCTCCGCCCAGAACTTCCTGTTGCCGAACTTGTACTTGAGGCTGGCGTGCCTGTCGAATATCATCAGCGAGCTCTTCCCCTTCAGGTAGCCCATGACGCTCGCGACGCTGTACTTCGGCGGGATCGCCAGCAGCACGTGCACGTGGTCGGGCATCAGGTGCCCCTCGATTATCTCGATCCCCTTGTACTCGCACAGCTTCCTGAGGATCTCCCCTATGTCGCTCCTGATTTGGTTGTAGATCACTTTGCGCCTATACTTCGGCGTGAACACGATGTGGTACTTGCACATCCACTTCGTGTGGGAAAGGCTGTAGGCCTTCTGGGCCATGGCGACCACCCCTTCGACTCGAATTCTTGACGGCCTGAACAATCGTCAATATCGGTCGGAGGGGTGGCTTTGTAAAGCCGTTTGTCTCCACCCGCGTAGCGGGTGGTTTAAAGCTGGCCGCTGCGCGGCCAGCAGACTAAAGTCTTGAATGCAAAGGCCTTCGGTATCCCGAAGGCCTTTTTTCATGCCAATACGCCTTGCGCCACAAACCCAATCCACACCAAAAAAAGTTGCACAATTTATTTCCCATCTCTGTACATAGTTTGTTAGACAGGCGCAATTACCAGTGCAGCTCGCTGCTCCATTTAGGCATCGGGAACGTCTCCGATCACCGGCAATACCTCAATAACCTGCATCAACGTGAACAACATCCCAAAACAACCCCCTTTAGCACGTCAAATGAACGATATGTTGTCCAACGCAGCCCAAATCAGTTTCACTAACAGCTTGTGCTAGGATACCTAACGTTACATGAGTTCAACTGTGCTCACGGCTCCAGCAAGTCACAAAGCGCAGGGTCGATCAGCATCCGGCCGTAACGGCGGTGCCAGAAACACCACGAGCTCCAATATCGATTGCCATGCACGATTTTGCACTTGCTTTTGCGGCTATTTATAAGTTCGTTTTAGTCAGTTCAATAATTTGCTATGGCAAATCACAGCAGTTCTTCAGCTGTTTGCGTGGGGTTCAGTTTTGAAATCCCTTGACCGGCTCGCACGCAGCCAGCTGAGGTTGTGGGCAATCTTGCGATACGTGCCTTCAGCTTCAGCGCTGCATTTGTACATACCGTTCACGGTGGGGCAGAGCCACGTGCTTGTCTGACTGGGCTCAGGGTTTGAATATGGAGCGCCTTCGCGCATGAGCGCCCTGGCGAAGCCATACCCAAACCCCGTGAGCCACACGTAAGACAGCAAGGGGGTGGTGCTCGTGTGGTATGTGATCCAGGTCATTAACGGTCGCGAAGACGTAATGCGCGAGCGCATCGAGCGCATGGTGCCGGCGAGCGCCATGCAGGAACTCTTTTATCCCCAATTTCAAACCGAGATCAAAGTACACGGCGAATGGGTCAATACGACCAAGCCGCTCTTTCCCGGTTATCTTATCTGCGATACGGCAGATCCCCGCACCGTGCAACAGTATCTGCTACGCATGGACGACTTTGCCCGGGTGTTATCCCAGGACGGTCAGTTTGTGCCGCTGGCAAAAGAAGAGGTTCAGCTCATTGGTGGCTTTACGCATAGGGGAGACCGCGTAGTGCCCATGAGTGAGGCCCTAAAAGACGGCGACAAGGTCGTAGTGACGGCAGGTCCGCTGCTGGGCCACGAAGGCCTTATCAAAACCATTAACAGACGCAAGAGCACTGCGTATTTGGAGCTCGACCTGTGCGGCCGACGCGTAACAACCCGTGTTGGCCTCGCTGTGCTTTCGGCCGAGCAGCGCGTAATGCGAAACCTTAAAAAGGCGATTGCCTAACTG
>URVD01000009.1 GCA_900551195.1 uncultured Collinsella sp. | reverse complement strand
TCGGCTCGGGCGCCACGGTATCGAGCGCAGCGGGCGCGGTAAGGTCGGTGTAGTCGCGCAAAATGGGCAGCACCATACGACAGAACTCCCCCACCTGCTCGGCGGCGATATGGACCGGCGTGCGACAGGGCAGCAAGCGCGATAGAAACGGCGCCGCATGCTGGGCAAACGCTACATCGGTACGGCGCGCACGGCGGGTGTCGACCAGATAGGCAACGTCGCCCGAAGCAAAGCAGTATGCATCGGCCGGCAGGCGTAGATCGTAGCTGCCACCAGCCGCCGGCGCGATTTTGGCGGCAAGGAGCGGTGGGCGCTTAGACAGCGCCTCGTCCGCCCCTTCCGGAGGCATCTCAACCGCCACGTCATAGGTGCGATGCGTCGTCGTCCCCCGCGACCAGGCGGGCTCAAAAGAGATAGTCTTGCCGCGCAACAGGTCCAGCACATATACGATGCTATGCTCGGACAGCGGTAACTGACGCTCGGCGACAAAACCGCTGCGTGCAAAGTCGTACGACGCCGAACGCGAGCTTGTGATGTCATCGAGATAGGCAACTGTCGTCGCAACAAGGTTGAGCAGCTTTGCCGATGTTTCGTCAAAGGCCTCAGGTGAATGGACAAACGTGAGCTTCTTGCCATAGGAGAACGTGCCGCCGCGCACGTAGGCATCGGCCATGCCGTCGATGTCCTTGACCACGTAGGAGACCGATCCACAGCGAATGCGGAACTCGAGCGCCCAGCTAAAGCGGTCAGCGAACAGCGGATTGTAGTACGGCACCAACGAGGGCTCCAACGCCGCTTTGGGGGCGTCGGGATCAACGGCACCGGCAAGCTTGCGGCGCATGCTCGCCAGCTCATCCATGCGCGCGTCCGAAAGATCGGAGAGCGCCGCCATGAGGCTGGGGCTCGTGGGGACGGGCGCCGGAAAGGGAAAGTTGGGGTTGACGGCCGGCGCGGCGGACGCGGCGCGCGCGGGCTGTTTCGGCTGCGCCGTAAACGTGCGAACCGGCGTGCGCAAACCTTCGACGGGCTCGGCGCCGCTGGCATCCAAATACGCCAGCGCCGTGGCAATAGCGTGCTTACACATACCGGGATAGCGGTATGCGGCGGGGCAGTCGCAGTCGTAGTCGATAACCTCGTGCTCGTCCATGTCGAGCGCCACGTGCGTCTTGTACAGGTCGCCGCGCGAGCCGCGCACCGAGCCCTCAACCGTCACGTTTTTGGAGAAGCGCGAGCCGCTGTCCTCAATCGACAGCACGGCGCCGTTGAGCATGAGCGAGCGGCCCTTCATAAAGGTGCCGCTCAACGCCGCCTCTTTGCGAAGCGCCTGCACAAACGTCCCCTGCGCCATCACTTCCTCCAATCTCACCCGGGGTAGCTTAGATAACCGTCACGCGACCCTGGTTACCCACAATCGCCTTTGCCTCGGCCAGCAGCGGAATCGAGCGCGCGTTGACCTTGGCAGGTACCTCGGCGCGCAGCACGCGCCCGTCCACCTGCTCGATAAAGATCTCCACGCGGTCGCCGCCCGGGTTAGTGGTGAGCACCGTGGCCAGGCGCGCCATATTGCCCTGGCTAAAGCGGCTGTTGGGCACCATGACCTCAAAGACCTTGGGCTTGTTTTTCTCCTCGCTAAGCTCCAGCGGCACAATCTCCTGCGCGATGATCTGGTCGCCGCGGTCCGAGCGCTCGAGCTTGCCCTTAATGCGCACAAACGCATCGGACAGCTGCGCGCCGGTCTCGGGATCGACCTCACCGTACAGGTACCCCTCGGCCTCCTTGTAGGTCTTGGGGAACACCACGACCGTGGCCTCGCCTTCCATGTCCTCGAGCTGCACGATACCCATGGGATCGCCGTTTTTGGTCACGCGCTTGGACACGCTCGAGACCATACCGGCCCACCACAGTGCCTTGCCCTCGGGAATCTCCTGGTTGATGGTGCCGCCCGTGGGGTTCTGCACTTCGTAGCCGGTGTCGATCTGCGAGAACGAGAAGTCGCGCGCTTTGCTGAGCGCATACTCAAACGGGCGCAGCGGGTGGTCCGAGACATAGATGCCCAGAACTTCCTTCTCCTGGCTCAGCTTAAGGTGGCGGTCCCATTCCTGGCCATCCGGATCGGGCACGCTGACCTCAAAGCCCGAGCCCTCAACATCGCCAAACATATCAAAGAACGACGTCTGGCCACTCGCGCGATCCTTCTGGCGCTTTACCGCGGCATCGATGATGTTCTCGGGGTTGTTCTTATCCACAAAGTGCATCATCTGGCGACGCGGATACCCCGTGGAGTCGAAGGCGCCTGCCTTGATGAGCGATTCGATCACGCGGCGGTTGGCCTGGCTCGAGTCCACGCGCTCGACAAAGTCGTGCAGCGTCTTAAACGGGCCGCCCGCCTCGCGCTCGGCGATAATCGCCTGCGCCACGCCGGTGCCCACGCCGCGGATGCCGGCCAGACCAAAGCGCACGCCCTCCTTGGTAGCCGTGAACTCGGTACCGGACTCGTTGACATCTGGCGACAGCACGGGGATGCCGTCGTGACGGCATGCCGAGACGTAGTGCACGATCTTGTCGGTCTTGCCCGTATAGGACGTCAGAACGGCCGCCATGTACTCGTGCGGATAGTGCGCCTTGAGCCACGCCGTCTGCATAACCAGAATGGCATAGCCGGCGGAGTGCGACTTGTTGAAGGCGTAGGACGCGAACTCGAGAACATCGTCCCAAATCTTCTGGGCGACCTCGCGCGTATAGTTGTTCTTGATGGCGCCGTTCATCCAGTGGTCGTAGGTGGTCTCGTCGGAGCCATCCTCCCAGTGGAGCACCGTCGACGTGAGCAGCTTGATCTTTTTCTTAGCCACGGGCTTACGGATACGCGAGTCCGATTCGCCCTTGGAAAAGCCGCACATCTCGACGGAGATGAGCATAACCTGCTCCTGGTAGACCATGGTGCCGTAGGTTTCGCCCAGAATGTCGTCCAGGCGGTCGTCGTAGGAGACGGCCGGCTCCTTGCCGTTCATACGGTTGATGTAGGACGAAACCATGCCGGCGCCCAGCGGGCCCGGGCGGTACAGAGCGATCAATGCCACGACGTGCTTGTACTCGGTGGGCTTCATGTTCTTGATCGTGGCCGTCATGCCGGCGGACTCGACCTGGAAGACGCCGGCGGTGTGGCCGGAACCCATGAGCTTAAAGATCTCGGGATCGTCAAAGGGGATCTCTTCCTCTTTGATGTCGATGCCGAAGTTCTTTTTGATGTTTGCCTTGGCCTTGGAGATAACAGTCAGCGTGCGCAGGCCCAAGAAGTCCATCTTGAGCAGGCCCATGTCGGCAACGGTATGGCCCTCGTACTGGGTAATCTCGACGCCGCCCTTGGTGTCGAGCTTGGTGGGCACGTGCTCGTTGACGGGGTCGCGGCAGATCAGAACGGCGCACGCGTGCACGCCCTCGCCACGGGTGAGGCCCTCGATTGAGAGCGCCGTGTCGATGATGCGGCGGGCGTCGTCGTCCTTTTTATATGCCTCGGCAAAATCGGGGTTAAACAGGTCCTCTTTGCCGGGTTGCTTTTCGAGCACCTGCTTGAGCTTGACCTTGGGGTCGCTCGAGACCATCTTGGACAGACGCTGGCCCATGTAGACCGGGTAGTCCAGGACGCGAGCGGCGTCGTTGATGGCCTGCTTGGCCTTAATGGTCGAGTAGGTGATGACGTGGGTGACCTTCTCGGGGCCGTAGAGCTGGCGAACGTGCTCCACGACCTCGAGGCGCCGCTCATCGTCGAAGTCCATATCGATATCGGGCATCTCGGTACGCTGCGGGGACAGGAACCTCTCGAACATCAGGCCGTTCTCGAGCGGATCGAACGCGGTGATGTTCATGGCGTAGGCGACGATAGCGCCGGCGGCCGAGCCACGACCGGGGCCGACGCCGATGCCGTTGTCCTTGGCCCATTGCACGTACTCGGCAACAATCAAAAAGTAGGCGGCAAAGCCCTTGTCGCAGATGACTTTGTATTCGTACTCAAAGCGCTCTTTGATGTTGACGCCACCGATCTCGCGCGTGGCCCAGTCGTCACCGTAGTGCTGGCGCAGGCCCTTCTCGCACTCGCGGCGGAACTGACTCTCGTGCGTCTCGCCGGGGTCGAGCAACGGGAAGCGCGGCAGGATGATGGAGTCCCAGTCCAGCTCGACGTAGCACTTGTCGGCGATCTCGAGCGTGTTGTCGCAGGCCTCGGGGCAATACGGGAACATCGCCCGCATCTCCTCCTCGGTCTTCATGTAAAACTCCGAGCCAGTCATGCGCATGCGGTTGGGGTCGTCGACCTTGGCGTTCATGCCGATGCACATGATGACGTCCTGCACGGGAGCGTCCTCGCGGCGCAGGTAGTGGAAGTCGTTGGTGGCGATGACCTTGACGCCTACCTGCTTGGCGATGTCGATGAGCGTGCGGTCCATCTGCTCATCGGTCAGGCCGTTGTCGGTGGTGATGCCGTGTTCCTGGATCTCGATATAAAAGTCGCCAGGTTCGAAGGTATCACGGAAGGTCTCGGCCCACTTGATGGCGCCCTCCATGTCACCGCGGTCGATGTATTTGGGAATGATGCCCGCGATGCAGGCGCTGGTGCAGATCATGCCCTTGGCGTGGCGGCGCAGGTTGTCGAGCGTCACGCGGGGCTTGTAGTAAAAGCCCTGCACGGCTGCCTCGGAGACCGTCTGCATCAGGTTGACGTAGCCCTCCTGGTCCTTGGCCAGAAGGATCATGTGGTAGAGCTCGGGCTTATGGTCGCGAGCAAGGGTCTCGTCCGGCGTAAAGTAGACCTCGCAGCCAAAGATGGGCTTGATGACCAGAGGCGGCTTGAGCTCGTCGATGTTGCCCTTCTCGTCCCACATGGCCATGTCCTTCACATACTGGGCATGCTCGCGCGGGTTTTCCTCGGGATCGGGCTCCACCAGCTCGTCGCGGCGATCCTTTTCCAAGAAGGCCTTGTCGTGGCTCCAGGTTTTGTACTCAGGCGTGTTGTGGTTGACGGCGTCGCAGGCCAGCGCCAGGTCGGGCACGCCATACATGTAGCCGTGGTCGGTAATGGCGACGGCGGGCATGCCCAGCTCTACGGCGCGATTGACCATATCCTGGATACGGGTTGCGCCGTCGAGCATGGAGAAAACAGTGTGATTGTGCAGATGGACGAATGCCATGTGATGAGCTCCGATGCGGGTTCGTGTTCTGACTGAACGATTTTACCGCACGGCACGGACAGCACCCGAACCTAGCCAAACCCACACGGGTAGTCAATTTGGGACCTTCAAAAAGGGAATGAGGGCATCCCGATGCATCGAGTATTACTGGAACCCCGGCGATACGCTGAATGATTTGTGACGAATAGTCATGTCCATCAAGAAGGCTCGACGTTTCGGGCAGCTCGTCAATCGATATATCAATTCTTGGAGACATGTATTCCTACCATTTTTAAAGAAACAACGGCGGTAATTGCTATCGCGATTGCGCCAATAACACCGAGCGCTATCTGAATGGGATATAACCCCAACACATATCCAAATATGGAGAAAAACATTGCAGAAAAGAGAGCCCTTACCAGAGACGCGACGGAAAGGATCGTCGCGCGGAGATCGTCCGCTATCGCGTCTTGGATTAAGTTTTCCGAAATGATGTACACCACTTCTGGGAGAAAACAAAGCACCATGCTAAGGCCAAACAAACACAGCGGATTTGAAGCGAACCACGAAGAATCATGAAAAGACCGGCCTCGATTAGCATCGAGCCGAGCATGGTATTTCTTTTCCCGAAACGCGATGAGAAGAAATCTGCTGCAATGTAGGCCGTCGCATTTACTGCATAGGATGCACCGAAAAAGATTCCTATTATGGAGACGGGAGCATCAAATGCGTCGAATACCAACTGATTCAAGTTGTAATAACTCCCATAGAATCCATCGAGCATGCTTGTGCCGATTAGAAGAAGCAACACCGCAAAAGCGGATTCTCCAATGCTCCAGGTTTCGCGTCTGAAGATCTTGGCTACGTCAAACCTTTCCTCCCCAGAGTTTTTGGAATGGGTCGTTTCCATCCTCTCAATGGGATACAGAAGGAAAAGCTGCAGGAGATAGAAAACGGAAACGCATACGTAGAGGGCACTCCAAGATACTTGGGCAATGAATGATCCAAGTACGATTGCCACTCCCGTCGCGATTGATTGCGCGGCAAGCAGCCGAGCATTGATGGTGAGGAAGCGCTCTCCTTGACCGGCATTCCGGGCAATTTCATATAAAAGTGCTTGTTCGGATCCCGATTGAAGGGAGTAGGCGAGTGCCTCGACAAGGGAAAGCGCGACGAGAAAGGGGCCTGAGAGCAACAGCATGCCAGCCGTATGGAAGAAAAGAAGCAGAACGCCCACTTGAATCGAGAACTTCTTTCCAAAGAAATCGCCTACCAGCCCTGTTGGCAGCTCGAGGACGACCGTTGCAATGTTGTACAGGGCTTGATAAAGCGCGATTTCCGTGACAGACATTCCTTTATCCGCAAGGAAAAGTAGAAACACTCCCCGATTTAAAACAAATCCCGCGAGAACGAAAAAGGCGGAATAGATGCGCAGTTGCGTAGCGGCATTCTTATTCATTTGGCACTTCCAACAACATTTTTTGTCGGGCTGTTCGCTACTGACTCGAAGCCTGAAGTGTTCACGGTTTCCGATGAAGAGTCACCTTACCTTTTGCGGTATGGGCGCTTCTCGTACTTATAGCCGTTGAGCTTGTTGCGGCTGGGACGCTTGCCCGTGGCGTTCTCGATATCCTGCATGATGGACCCCGCCAGAGCGTCAAAAAGCTCCTCCGGCGTCACCTTAAGCGTTTTGGCGAGCTGCATGATGGCTCCTTATTCGTTTGAACCGTTCGAGCCATTGTACCGCCCCAGGCTCTCCCATGCGTTGCGGTGAAATGCGGACTGTTTGGCGGCTTTTTTGGCCAAAACAGTCCGTATTCCACCGCAAGTTATTGAGGGCTAGAGGCTGTAGGTGACCACCTGAGGCTCGCACGGGTTGGCGGGGTCGACTTGCTCCACGCGGACGAACTTGACGGTCACTGCCTCAAAGCCCGCCTTGTGCAGAACATCAGCGTAAACGCGCGCCTGCAGGGCGTGCTTCTCCTGCAGCTGTTCCGGCGTCTCGTCCGGTGTGCCGCCCGTCTTGTAGTCGATGACCAGCGCGCGTGACGAATCCGCCGGGTTCGTCGCCAAAGCATCGATGGCGCCCTCGGCATATGCAGCGTAGCGAGCGATGTCCTCATCCTCGCAGCCCAGCGAAAAGAACGGCACCTCGGCGCGAACGCACGGCCAGGCAAGCAGCTCGGCACGGACCGCCGACTTGAGCCAGCGATCCAGGGCAACGTCGAAGCGTTCGCGCTGTTCCGGCGTCAGGCGCCACAGGCGAGCCAGGGCGTCGGCACGCTCGGCGGGCAGCGCATCGGCGCCCATCTCGATGAGCCACTGGCAGGCAGCGTGGAAGGCCGAGCCCAGCGCCATGGGATTGCCGGCGGGCTCGACAGCAGCCACGTCCGCATCCGTCATCTCCGAGCCATCCGACTCCGCATCATCGCCAGCCTCGTCCATGGGCACATGTGCCTCGGCGGCACGGTCCTCGGACTCGGCATGCAGCGCCGCGGCAATTGACGAGTAGCTGTACGAATCGCGCGCCGGATACGGGCAGGTGCCCATGCGCACGCCCACCGCCTGGGGATACACGAGCTCAAACGCATCGGGCTCGGGGTCGGCAGGACCGGGCACAGTTGAGCGCGCAGCATTATCAGCGACATCGACATCGCCGCGAACAAGCCTGCCCTCGGCATCCAGCGAAGCGTTGGCCTCAAACGTCTGCTCACCAAACGTAAAATCCGCCAGCGAGATGAGCTCGTAATCGCCCGGCTTGGAGTTGTCGAACACCAAACGGTCGCTATCGAGCTGCGGCATGTCCAGACTGTCGGTCGGCAGGATGCGGCGCAGCACGTCGTAGGTCAGATCGGTCTCGACGTCGAAGGTCGGCGCACATACCTTGCCACGGCTCACGCCGGCATCCATTGCCAGAATAACCAGCTCGCGCGCACGCGTCATGGCAACGTAGAGCAGACGAGCCCGCTCCTCGAGCGAAAGCTGCAGGTCGTCGTTGCGCAGGCGGGCAAATGCCTCGGCGGGAGAACCCGTCGCACAGACGTCCTCCATGAGCTCCGGCGGCAACCACAGCGACGTACCCTTGCCCTTAAACGCATGCTCAAACTGCTTTTTGACGTCGTCGCCCTTCACAAAGGTACCGTCGGCGAGCTTAACGCCGTCGAAGCGTGCCGGCAGTGCCACGACCTGCGCTCCGCCCTCGACGCGACCCATCTGTGCCGCACCCGAGGACTTACGCACGCCAAAGCACTCGGCGACCGCCACGACCGGATATTCCAGGCCCTTGGACGCATGCACCGTCATGATGCGTACCGCGCCGTCACCCTCCTCGTTGAGTGCGCCCGGAGCCTCCTTGCCCGCCAAAAAGCGGTCGAAGGCGAGCGCAATGGAGCGCGGCGAGTTACCAAACTCGGCCTCAGCCTCAGCCACGGCATCGAGCGCTTTGAGCACGTTGGCGGCAATGGCTTTGCCCTCGGGGCCACGCTGTGCCAGGTGCACGAACCAGCCGGAAGCATTGACCACGTCACGCGCGATGGCGGCGAACGAATCGCGCCCCACGCGACGCAGTGCATAGCGCAGCACCTCGCGGGCACGCGTCACGAGCGGCAGGTCCTGCAAGCCCGGTACGTCAAAATCGCTCATGATGCCCACATCGATATTGCGGCGCGACGTCTCGCCCGTCTGCTCGTCGAGCTTGGTCGCCAGTGCCAAGAACTCCTGCGCACCGAGCGCAAACATCGGCGAAGCCAGCAGCGGCATAAGGCCTTGGGCCGTATCGGCCGGATTGGCAAGCGCGCACACTAGGGCGCGCACCGTCTGCACTTCGGCTGCCTGGGCAAAGACCGAGCCGCCTGCGATCACGCAGTCGAGCCCTTGGTCGCGGAAGGCCTGCGCATAGACATCGGCGTTGGTCATGCGGCCCAGCAGCAGGACCATGCTGCCCTGGGGCTGTTTTTTATCGGCAAGCGCGCGGAAACGCTCGGCAATCGCACGAGCTTTCGCCTGCGTTCGCTCCTGCGTGCTGCCACCGGCAACGAAGACCGCCTGGCGGCGCGACGCCTTTGCCTTGAGCTTGTCCTTACGTTTGTCGCTCGGTTCAAGATCCAAGAACCCCTGCATCAAACCACCGGTGTCGCCGTCAAAGACGCGCGCTACGTAGCGCAACACCTCGTCGTGGCTGCGGAAGTTGCGTACAAGCTTGACGAGCTCGCCGGCGGGGGCATCGGACGTGGCGACCGTCTCGGACGCCGTCGTCGAACCCACCTTGCGCTCCTGGCGACGGAATACCTCGACCTCGGCACCACGGAAGCGGTAGATGGACTGCTGCGCATCGCCTACGGTGCACAGTGCGCGCTCCCCCGCGCCCGTCAGGTGACGGATCAAATCGACCTGCATCTGGTCGGTATCCTGGAACTCATCGATCATGACCATCTTAAAGCGACCCTCATAGGCCGCTCGGATGGCGGGATAATCGCGCAGCGCCTCGTACGCCATGCGCAGCAGGTCGTTGTTATCAAGCGCGGACTGGTCAGCCTTGAGCGCGCGGTATTCCGCCTCCACAGCACGAGCAAGCCCCGCCAGCGCATCGAGCGCGGGACCACCGCAGGCCAGCACGATATTGATAAACGCATCGGCAGCCTCGGCCTTGAGTAGCTCCACCTGCTCCTTAGAAAACGCCTTGCTCGCCCGAGGCATGCTGCACGACATCATGAGTCGCGCCGCATCCTCCATGGTTTTGCCGCTCGCCTCAAACGCGTCGATGGCATCGAGTGCCACCTGCGCTTTCTCGGTCGCGGCCTTGCTTGCGCCCAGCGCCGCACGATAGGCATCGGCGAGTGCCGAGGTATCGGCCTGGCCGCGCGCCACGCACACGTCGTCCATACCGCCCGGCAGCTGGCTCGAGAGCTCCAGCAGCTCACGCACCAGCCCTTTAATGGTGGTACCGGCGCCAAACGGCCCACCCTCGCCCGCCATGGGATACCAAGCGTAGAGGGCCTTAAGCGAAGCGGCGAGCTCGGGGGCGGCATCGGGCGCCGTCGCGCGGGCCAGCACATGCTCAACAGCCTGGTCCATAAGCTCGTCGGTATCGGTGAGCACCGTGAACTCGGGATCGATGCCCAGCTCCAACGCATGTGCGCGCAGGATACGCGAGCACATGCCGTGAATGGTCGAGATCCACGCATCGTCGACGGTCAGGGCTTCCTCGTCCATGCCCTCGTCGATGAGCGTGCGGCGCACACGGTCACGGATCTCGGCCGCGGCGTCTTTGGTAAAGGTAATGGCGAGCACCTGGTCCAGATGCTCAACGAACGGACCGGATTCGGGCGAGAGCGCGTAGACGATGCGGCGCGTGAGGGTAAAGGTCTTGCCCGAGCCGGCGCCCGCCGAGACAAACAGCGGACGGTCGAGCGTTTTGACGATCTGCAGCTGTTGCGGCATCAAAGTCGAAAGATCCATGGTCTACACGTCCCTTCTTACAAACGTTCCTTCGTGGTTATACGAGCAGCGCGCATGCGCGGCCTGAGCCGACGTCGGGTCGACGGCGGCAACGTCGCCTGCCTCGAGTTCGTGCAGGCGCTCGGCGATGCCGGCCTCCACGCGATCGAGCAGGGCGTCGAAGTCCATGCTGCCACCCTCGCCGGGAAAGCCCTTCTTAAGCCCCGGGATGCGGCCGTCGCCGCGCTCTTCCTCGAGCAGCTCGGCACTCGCGGCGCCGCGCAGCGCCGGTTTGCCGCCCTTGGTCGAAAAATAGAGCGCCGCACGGGCATCCAGATCCAGCGCCCGGCGCATGGCCTGCGCATAGATAAGCGTCTGGGTATGGGGCGGCAGCCACCGCGGGTCGTCGATGGCGGCCTCGCCCGATTCCTCGTCGCGCACCGTGGGGTCGGCGAGTTTAAACTCCTCAACGCCCGTGCGATGCTTGTAGTCGATTACCACGGCGCGATTCTCGGCATCCACATCCACGCGGTCGATGCGCCCGCCGAGCGGCCAGCCGGCATACTCGACCTGGAGCTCGTTGAACGCAAACTCCAGGTAGCGCGGCGCGAAGGGCGCGAGCGCCTCGGACTCGTAGGCAAGAACGCCCTCCAGCTGCGGCAAAATCTCGGCCACCTGGCGCTCCTCCACCGGGGAGAGCGGCACGAGCGGGCCCTCGGTACCGCGCTTGCCCGCATGCTCGGCCAAGGTCTCGTCAAAGACCTCGCGCAGCAGCTCCTTCGCGCGTGGCAGATTCATGGGTGTCACGCGCTCCATGCCCTCCTGGGGCAGACGGGCATGCAAGTGTTCCAGCACGTCGTGGACAAAGTTGCCCTTCTCCATATTGCCAAAGCCAGCGTCGATCGACTGGGGCTTCACGCGGTACGAGACGAACCAGCATAGCGGGCAGGTCGAATAGGCCTCGATCTGCGAGGCAGACGTCAGGCGCGGCACCAGCGGCGCATCCTCGCCCTCGCCATCGCGACGACGCAGGACCAAATACGGAATGGCTTCATCGCTCAGGTGCTGAGGAGCTTCGCAGGTCACGCGCTCGCGCCTAAGACCTTCGCCTGCCGCGGGATCGAAGTCCCTTACGATATCGCCCTCACCCACACACTTCGCCTTGTCGGCGCCAACGGCCTTAGCGTCGTCAGCGGCCTTGTCGGCGTCAGCGGCCTTAGCATCGTTAGCGGCCTCGGCATGCGCCCGCAACTCAGTCCACACGGCAGCCGGGTAGCACTCGCGCGCCTGGCGATCGTGCGTCACGCGGGCAAGCGCAACCGGACCACGCGACGTTTGTATCGCGCGGCCAAAGCGTGCGCGCAGCAAGGCCGCAGGCTCAAGCGTCACGCCCTCGCGACCGAGGCTCGCCGTCAGCGTTGCCAGCGGGCCCTCCTCATGTGAGAGCGGATAACTGTCCAGGTCGACGTCGGCAAACAGCACGGCATCGTAGCTATCGGGGCGCAGGGCCGCCGCATCGGCAAGCGAAGTAAAGCGAACCTGGGCACGTGGCGCACGGTCAACCTCGTAGGTCTCGTAATCGTAGGCGGTGCTACGCTTGTCCACCTTGGTGCGAATGCCATCGAGCACGGGCACGGTCGCGGCCTGCGACACGTCGAGCGCACGGGCGCCATTCATAAGGATGTCGATCGCGTGGCGCAGCAGGGCCACCTCCGCCTGGCGACGGGCCTGGCCGTCGAGACCACCAAGCGCGCGATCGGGCAGTGCCTCGGCAACGGCAAGCATGGCCTTGAGCGCCGTCACGGGCTTGTCACGCCACAGCGCCTGGAACACGTCCGAGACCACGCACGGCACGTTCTTAAACCAGTTCTCGTCGCTCGCCGCCTTGCGCGCGCCCCTCACCTGGCCTTGGACGCTCTGCAGCAGGCTCTTAACGCCCGCGGTAGTCTTGCTGCGCGAGAGACGCATATTCTTATCGAAGGTACGGGCATTGACGGCATCAGCGCCCGAAAGCGGACTGTAAATCCAGTCGGTAAGCTCCGGCGCGGGCCACCACTCAGTCTTAGAAGCTGCCCCTTCGTCGGCGGCCTTCATACGCTCGATCAGGTTGGCGAGCGCCGTGAACTGCCTGCCCGCAATGGATTGAGAAAACGCCGTGAACTCAACTGTCTCGGCAGCGATATGACGGGCCGCCAGACGAGAGGCGAGCTCACCGAACAGCTGGGGTGCCCGGGCAGAAACAACGAGCACGCGCACGGGGTCAGCGGGCGTTGCAGTAGCTTTATCGTCCTTGGACTCCTTGTGCGTTTTCACCAACGTATCGATGGCGTCCGCATAAGCATGGGCACGGGCATGGGGGCCGGCGACCTCAATAAAGGCAGGCTGAGCGGCGGTCCCGCAAGCGGCATCAGACGCGACGGCGTCCTCCCTCAGCGGCGCGGCCTCGAACAGCACACCGCGGGCATCAAATGCCGCGGCAAGCTCCTCGCGCATCGCCGCCTGCTCGCAGGCAAGCAGTACGACGACCTCCCCCCCATTGTTCGCCACGGCAGACAGCAGCTCGAGCAGGCCGTGCGTAATCGACGTGATACCGCGCACGCATACGGCGCGGGTGCACGCCGGCAGGTTATCGGCCAGGGCATCGGCCATAATGTCAGCCGCCTCGCAGGGCTCGACCATATCTCGACGGTCCAAACCACCCGCGTAGGCACGCAAAAGCTCGAACACACGAGCCTCGGCATCGCTTTTTGGCTCAGGCTGGCAATTGTTGCCACGGCATCGCTCGGCCGTCGTCCCCGCAACGCCCGGCAACACGTCGCGGGCCATGCGCGCAAGCATGCGCACTGTGCCCTGGCTGCGCGAAAGCGGCTGCAGGTCGGCATCGTCGAGACGCGTGACCATGTCCGAGAACAGCATCTGACGCTGCAGGTTGTCGACGAAACCGCGCCCGTCGCCCAAAAGCTCCCAAAGCGAGCGAAGCCACGATGTAGGCGTTTTGTAGTCAATACCCAGCGAAATCCCGGCTTCCGCCGCATCATGGCGACACAGGTCGAGCTCGGCAAACGTTGACGCCAGAAGCACGGCACGTCCATGGCGGGCAATAAGGTCGGCAAGCAACGCCGACTCGGCATCGCTCAAATCCGTGCCGGCATTGGTGGTATAGATTCGAACAGGCATGGTCCTCCGCTCAAACTGTTCGCAATAATCAATGTATCCATCCTACCCGCCCACGCGGACAGATTTGCCCCACGCCAACAGATTTGATCCCTTGGGGACGGAGGAAAACGGATCACCGAAGGGGTCAGTCTAACCCGGTGATCCGTTTTCCTCCGTCCTTAAGGGATCAAAAAACCGCCCCCGGAGGAGCGGTTTTGCACAATTCGTTTTTGGCGCGGCCTACTCGCCATCCTCCAGCTTAATGAGGATTTTGCGGTAGCCACCGTACTCGCCGTTGAGCGCCTTGGACACACGGCTCACCGTGGTGGACGAAGCGCCGGTGCGGGCCTGAACCTCAACATAAGGCTCGCCCTCATCCAGATAACGCGCAACCTGCAGACGTTGCGAAAGATCGCAGATCTCGCGCGGCGTGCAGATATCGGTCAAAAACGCTTGGATATCTTTCTCGTCGTCCAAAAGGCTAAATGCGTGGACCAGCTGCTTGACATCAGGCTTGTCAAACATGTTCTCGATATTCATCGATCACCGC
Source organism: uncultured Collinsella sp. (assembly GCA_900551195.1). Taxonomy (GTDB): domain Bacteria; phylum Actinomycetota; class Coriobacteriia; order Coriobacteriales; family Coriobacteriaceae; genus Collinsella. The sequence continues at coordinate 2,573 of URVD01000009.1, read as the reverse complement.
CAAACCCGCCAAAAGGCATCGAAGTTGATACTGACATCGGACATCGTTCGCCCGTTCTATGCAATAGGGCAACGCCTGTGGCTTTTGCCCGTAGCAGTTTAGCACACCACCAAACTAAAGCGACAAAACTCTCTGCCAGCGGCGCGTTTTCTAGGACGAACGACGTTTTGAAACCGAATGCGCACGCAAGCTCCACGAATATCTGAGACAATGGGCGCCCAAACAGAGCCGTGCCCGAGCATCTGTCCGAGTTGCAAAGGCATGTGCCTCTCACGCTCCCTCACCACGCCATGCGCAAGAAAGGATTCACACCATGCGCTTTATGCTCAACTGGCTTTTGACCTCAATCGCCATCGCGATCGCAACGTTTCTCGTCCCCGGCATTCAGCCCTTCGGCATGGCCGACGCCTGGGTCTGCTTTGCCTTCGTGGGACTGTTCCTCAACATCGTCGACTCGCTCGTTAAGCCGTTCCTGACGGTCATCTCGCTGCCACTCACTATTATCACGCTTGGTATTTTTCAGCTTGTGGTCAACAGCTTTATGCTCGAGCTGGCCAGCTACCTGTCGGTCAATCTGCTGGGCGCGGGTATCTCCATCGCCAGCTTTGGATCGGCGTTTATGGGCAGCATCCTGGTATCCATCATGCGCAGCATTCTCGACAGCATCGCCGGAAACTAAAGCGACCGGATACGGACCGCCACAACACGCCAAAACGAAGGCCGTCCATCGCAACGATGGGCGGCCTTGTCATTTGCCAAGCCTCAGAGGACAAGAAAATCTACCATTTCTGCCCCGTCCCCCAATAGCAGGTGGGGCTAGATGACGTAGTCGTAGCCCTCGTTGGGGGCAACGAGCGTATCGAGTGTCACGCCGTCGAGGTAGTCGTTGATGAGCTTGTCCAGGTTCTTCCAAACATCGAGTGTAGGACACTCATCAGATCGCGAGCAACCTTTGCAGTCGCCGTCCAGGCATGCGACCGGTGCTAGGCTACCCTCGGTCAGGCGCAGGATCTCGCCCACCGTGTACTGCTCGGGCGGGCGTGTGAGCACGTAGCCGCCGCCCTTGCCGCGCATGCCCGAGAGCATATTGGCGCGCACGAGCGTAGCCAAAATGTTCTCCAAATATTTCTCCGAAATCCCCTGACGCGCGGCGATCTCTTTGAGGGGAATGCGGCCTGCCGCCTGATGCTCGGCCAAGTCGACCATAACGCGCAGGGCATATCTGCCCTTTGTGGAAACCAACATATATATTGCTGCCTTTCGGTCTTTTAATTCGTAGAAATTCTAGCCGAAATATTGGTTTTGAAAATACCTATTCCCGTCAAGATGGTTAATCGACTCGTAATAATCTTCTATTTCCTATTGCATTACTAGGCTTTAGTGCCTACTATGCTTGCCAACAGCAAAACGAACAACCCATAAGGTTTGTGGGTTTCGCTGCTACCCACGCCGTAAAACCACACGGTATCCAGTCATTTGAACACTTTGGAGGTTCACCATGAGCAAGGTTTACACGTCCATCGATCAGCTTATCGGCCACACCCCGCTCCTGGAGCTCACCCACTTTGAGGCCGATGAGGACCTCAAGGCCCGCGTGCTCGTCAAGCTGGAATACTTCAACCCCGCCGGATCCGTTAAAGACCGCGTCGCCAAGAACATGATTGACGAGGCCGAGAAGGCAGGCAAGCTCGTGCGTGGCGGCGACTACACCATCATCGAGCCCACGAGCGGCAACACCGGCGTCGGCATCGCCTCGGTGGCGGCCGCCCGCGGCTACAAGGTGATCATCACCATGCCCGAGACCATGTCCGTCGAGCGCCGCAAGCTCATGCAGGCATACGGCGCACAGCTCGTGCTCACCGACGGCTCCAAGGGCATGAAGGGCGCCATCGCCAAGGCCGAAGAGCTGCAGAAGGAGACGCCCAACAGCATTATCGCCGGCCAGTTCGTGAACCCCGCCAACCCCGCCATCCACAAGGCCACGACCGGCCCCGAGATCTGGGACGACACCGACGGCAAGGTCGACATCTTCGTCGCCGGCGTTGGCACCGGTGGCACCGTGACCGGTGTGGGCGAGTTCCTCAAGGAGCAAAACCCCGAGATTCAGGTCGTCGCCGTCGAGCCCGCCACCTCCCCGGTGCTCTCCAAGGGCCAGGCCGGCCCGCACAAGATCCAGGGCATCGGCGCCGGCTTTGTGCCCGACGTCCTCGACACCCAGGTCTACGACGAGATCATCCCCGTCGAGAACGACGACGCCTTTGCCACCGGCCGCGCCGTGGGCCACAAGGAAGGCGTGCTCGTAGGCATTTCGTCCGGCGCCGCCGTGTGGGCCGCACTGCAGCTGGCCAAGCGCCCCGAGAACGAGGGCAAGACCATCGTGGCGCTGCTCGCCGACACCGGCGAGCGCTACCTGTCCACGGCACTCTTCCAGGACTAAGGTCTGTTGCCCATAGGTTGAGCCCAGGATGAACCGGTCTCCTCTCTCCCGGCAGTCTGAGCCCATCCCATCAGGGCGCCCCACGAGTCGTCCGAACTTGCTACAATGTCTGCGGCGCGGAACCAGCCTAGATCGG
>URVD01000008.1 GCA_900551195.1 uncultured Collinsella sp. | reverse complement strand
AATCGGAGGCAAAATCCTGCCCTCGGCCGCAACATTGCGGAACAGCAGGGAATGGTTGGTGACCACCACATCGGCGTGCGCCGCACGACGGCGAGCGCCGTGGACCAAACATTTATCAGGGAAAAACGGACAGAGGCGACGAGCACACTCGCGCGAGGCCGTCGTAAAGTCGGGGCGGTTGACGCTGCGCCACCGAATGCCAAGCGAGTCGAGGTCGCCATCGGCTGATTGGCAGACGTACGCCATAATGACCGCGACCGCCGTGAGCGTGTCCGCCGGATCGCGCTTGGTGGTAATCTCGACCTGGCCGCGGCTCATGCGCTCAAGCTTGCGCAGGCACGGATAGTGGTCATACCCCTTGAGAGCGCAAAATGACAGACCACCGTCCAGTTGCTCGGCAAGTTTTGGCAGCTCATGGTACATGAGCTGGTCGGCAAGATTGTTCGATTTGGTCGCAATACCAACCGTGATGTTGTTACGGCGTGCTGCCTCGGCAAAAGGCACCAGATAGGCCATCGATTTGCCGACGCCTGTGCCCGCCTCAATTACACGATGAGTGCCCGTGACCAGCGCATCGCGGACCTCGAGCGCCATCGCGATCTGCTCATCGCGCGGCTCGTACGTGGGGTACATACGATTAACCAGGCCGCCCGGGGCATAGTCCGCCTCGATTTCCTCGCGGCTCGGCATCCTAAGGACCGGTAGCTCGTCCGCATCAACGCGATCATCGGCCCGATCGGCCTTGAGTACGTCGGCGCGGGCGGCACTGAGAGAGAAGATGGAACCGGGGTTCTGCCCCGCCAAGAAGGAGAAGATGGGACGATAGGACCAGGGTACGTCGGGATGCATGTCGGCCAAGCGCGCCATTAAGCCCTGGGGCAAGTCGGTGAGCGCCACGAGCAACACGCGCCATACGCCACACAGGGCGTCGACATCGGCGTTGGCGCGGTGCGACACCGAGTCGCAGCCAAACAGGTCGGCCATGAAAGAGAGCTTATGCGAGGCCAGGCGCGGAAGCGCGATGCGCGACAGCGCCAGCGAATCGATCCAGATGTCGCTGACGTTGACACCGCCCTTGACCGACTCGATAAACGAACGGTCGAAGGTGGCGTTATGCGCAATCACCGGGCAGCCGCCGACAAAATCGGCGAGAGCGGCCACGGCCTCGACGGCCGACGGGGCATCTGCCACATCGGCATTTGTAATGCTCGTGAGCTCGGTAATCTCGGCGGGAATCAGCTGCCTGGGATGCACGAAGGTATCGAAGCGGTCGATGACCTCGCGGCCCGAAAGACGGGCCGCCGAGATCTCGATCAGCTCATTGTCCTGCACCGAAAGACCTGTGGTCTCGGTATCGAGGACGATCACATCTTCCTCGATAAGGCCGAAGGACTGCGTTTTGGCGCGTTCGGCAAGCGTGGCATAGGAGTCGATGACAAACTGCGGCGTTCCTGACGAAACCGCGTCCTCGATTAGCATGCAATGCCCGCTCGACGAAGGCCCATACGGATCAGGCTGTCACAGACCTGCGGGAACGTCATGTCGTCGGTGTGGCGTATCTCGTCCGGATACAGCGACGTATCGGTCATGCCGGGAATGGTATTGGTCTCGAGGATAACGGGGCCGTCCTCACTCACGATAAAGTCGCTGCGCGAGATACCCAGGCAACCGAGGGCCTTGTGAGCAGCACAGGCAAGCTCCTGGGCACGAGCGTAATTCTCGGGTGAAATCTGCGCCGGAATGCGATGGATGTCCGTAGGGTCGACATACTTCACGTCCAGATCGTAGAACTCGCAGTCCTCGGGCTTACGAATCTCGACAATCGGCAGAGCGCGCACGTCATCTTCGCCGTATACGCCGACGGTGATCTCGGTACCCTCGATGCACTTCTCGACCAGCACTTTGTCGCCGTACTCAAACGCCTTGGCGATTGCCGCGGGCAGCTCGGAGGGCTCATGGACCAGGGAAATGCCATAGCTGGAACCGTTGACGGCCGGCTTCACAAAGCAGCGCTCGCCACAAACCTCGACGATATGATCGATATCGACTTCATCGCCCACCTCGAGCGCAAGGCCGGGGGCAATGGGAATGCCCGCCTTGGCGTACAGGAGCTTAGAGACCTCCTTGTCGGCACCGCAGGCGCTGGCAAGCACGCCCGAAGCCGTGTAGGGGATACCCAGGGTCTCCATGGCGCCTTGCATGGCGCCATCCTCGCCGCCGGCACCGTGCATGGCGATAAACGCCACGTCAAAGCCGCCGGTCGCCATGGTTACCATAAAATCATCGGCAGCCGTGTCGAGCAGCTCCACCGAAGTGTAGCCGGCCTCCTTCAAGGCAACCACGACGTTCTTTCCCGAATTGAGCGAGATCTCGCGCTCAGCGGAATGACCGCCCGCCAAGACCGCTACGTGCATGTTCTCTAGGCTTTTACCCGGCATGGGCAGACTCCTCCTCTATAATTTCTGCAGCTGATACCATATTGTAGCGATACCCTCTACGTTTCCCCAAAATCGAAAGGCTTCCATGAATCCCAGGACTAAATCTCAGGACATTCGCGACTTGAGCCAAAACGATATTCGCGAGCTCGTGGCCGAGCTTGGCCAGCCCGCCTTCCGCGCGAAGCAGCTCATCGAATGGGTCTTTGAGAAGAACGTTTGTTCGTTTAACGATATGACAAACCTTCCTAAGGCTTTCCGCGAGCAGCTTAAAGAGGCTTTTGCCTTTGACACGCCGACTGAACTAACCAAGCAGGTTTCCAAAGATGGCTCGCGCAAGTATCTGCTCGAGTACCACGACGGCGTTTCCGTCGAGACTGTCGGCATGCCCCGTCGTAACAAGCTTTCCGTCTGCGTTTCCACCCAAGCTGGCTGTGGCATGGGCTGCGCCTTTTGCGCTACCGGTCTCAACGGCCTCAAGCGCTCTCTGACCGCTCAAGAGATCGTCGACCAGGTACTTCATGTATCCAACGACTTTGGCGAGCGTGCCACGAGCGTTGTCTTCATGGGCCAGGGCGAGCCGTTTGCCAACTACGACGAGGTTCTCAAGGCGCTGCGAATCCTCAACGACCCCGATGGCATTGGTATCGGTGCTCGTCACCTCACCGTCTCTACCAGTGGCGTTATTCCCGGTATTCGCAAATTTGCCGACATCCCCGAGCAGTTCACGCTTGCTGTTTCACTGCATTCCGCCATCCAGTCGACGCGCAATAAGCTTATGCCCGGTGTTAAGAAGTACACGTTGCTTCGCCTTCACGAGGCGCTTCAGCTCTACACCGAGAAGACTGGCCGCCGCCCGACCTATGAGTATGCCATGATCGAAGGCGTCAACGATACGAATCCCGAGATGCAGGCGCTCTGCGACTTCTGCGAGGGAACGCTGTGCCACGTTAACCTGATTCAGCTTAACGACATCGAGGGCAGCCCGCTCAAGCCGTCGCCGATTCATAAGGTTGAGGATCTTCAGCGTCGTCTTGAGTCCCGTGGCATCGAGACCACGATTCGTAACTCCCGTGGTAACGATATTGACGCCGCTTGCGGACAGCTGAAGCAGCGCTTCAAAGTTCAGAAGAACGCATAGGGGAGTCGCACCCCAAAACGTTTCATGTGAAACATCGAACGGCCCCGGTTACAGGAGATGCAACCGGGGCCGTTTTATTTATTGACCTTAATTTTGAATCAGCTGCTACCTGTCCCATTTTTTACGGCCAAAATAAGGGGTCCTTGCCTCGTGAATCAGACAAGGACCCCTCAAAATATGCTAAGTAATTGTTAGGTACCTAATAGCCTACATTTTCCCATTGGTTACTAACCCAACCTTGATTAATCTTGGGATTCTTCGTTACCTGAGCCGTACGCATGGCAACATCTTCTGTCATAACATCCATTTTCTTCTTGGATGTATCGACAATATCTTGCGCACTACGAAGCAAACGACCTCGAAGTTCATCGTCTGTCGCGATCTTATAGCCAGCAAAGGCACCAGCCGCGACAGTCGTCGCCAATGCAATCGCAGTTATAATCCTATTCCTCATCTTGGCCTCCTTGATCAAACTGAATCATTTCGCCAAGAATACGAGAGAGCTCTTCCTCGTCTTTAAACTCAATCTCAATCTTATTCTTTCCACGCGAGCTCTTAACACGCACGTTGGTATTAAAAACCTGACGAAGCACGCGGGCAGCCTTTTTAAAAGACTGAGGCGTTGCAGGCCTCGGCGTCTTAGGTGTCTCTCCGGCAGAAAACAACGGAGCAAGATTTTCTGTCGCTCTTACGGAAAGGCCCTCTGCAACAACCTTCTCTGCAAGTCGAATTCGAGCGTCCTCATAGGGAACTGCAAGAATCGCACGTGCATGACCAGCAGTAAGTTTGCCCTCAAAAATCATCTGCTGAACAACTTCAGGGAGATCGAGAAGGCGCAGCGAGTTTGTAATTGCAGAGCGTGACTTGCTGACTGCCTTCGACAATGCCTCCTGGGTCATACCGCTGGCATCGATAAGCTGGCGATAGCCCTTAGCCTCTTCGACGGGATTCAGATCAGAACGCTGAAGGTTTTCGATAAGAGCAAGAGCCAGCATCTCTTCATCATTAACATCTTTAATGATGACAGGCAGCTCCTCAAGACCAGCAAGCTTTGACGCTTGGTAACGACGCTCACCAGCGATGATCTCATAGCCGTTTCCATGCTTGCGAACCAAAAGCGGCTGCAAGACGCCATGTTCTTGGATTGATTCGCTCAACTCACGAAGTTCAGTTTCGTTAAAGTGAATTCGCGGCTGATTAGGGTTGGGAACGATATCCTCAATAGGTAGTTTTGTTACAGATGCGGCATTTGAAGCAGATACAGCAGAACCACCGGTCTCATACTCGGCCTCTGAGACCAAAGCATTGAGTCCACGTCCCAATCCGCCACGTTTCTTTACACTAGGCACGCTTGATCACCTCTTTTGCAAGGTTCATATATGCTTTTGCACCCTTATTTTGAGGTGCATAGGTAATTACCGGTTCCCCAAAAGACGGAGCTTCGGAGATTTTAACCGTACGGGGGATCAACGTCTTAAATGCCTTATCACCAAAGTACGATTGAACCTCCTCAACAACCTGATTCGATAGAGAAGTACGCGAGTCATACATGGTCATAAGCACACCGTAGGTGTCTAAGCCCTTGTTCAGACGAGATTTGACCATCTTCATTGACTCAAGCAGTTTCGTAACGCCCTCGAGTGCGTAATACTCGCACTGGATCGGAATCAAAACGCTGTCTGCTGCGGTCAAAGCGTTGATAGTAAGCAGGCCGAGCGAAGGAGGGCAGTCAATGAAAATAAAATCGAACTCGTCCTGAATCGGCTCAAGCAAATCTTTGAGGCGGGTTTCACGAGCAATTGCGCTTACGAGTTCAATTTCCGCGCCTGCAAGCTGAATTGTAGCCGGAATTACGAATACCTTTTTGCAATTTGTATCAAGAACAAGCGATTCTGCCGGCACATCATTCAACAATGCATCATAGATGCAGTGATCAAGGTCTTCTTTTTCAATTCCGAATCCACTGGTGCTGTTTCCCTGCGGATCAAAATCGACAATCAGTGTCTTACGACCCTGCTCACCCAGTGCTGCTGCAAGGTTTACAGCCGTCGTTGACTTACCGACGCCGCCTTTTTGATTGATGATTGCAATGATACGCGTGTCTTTTGCGCTCTTAGAACGCTTAACGTCGCGAAATCCCACGGTCCCTCCTGGTGTGTATTAAAGCTGTCAAACGGAGGATGTTTCACGTGAAACATTCCGATTCGATATCAACCGCCATGTTTCACGTGAAACACTGCAAGTTGTTAGTATCCATTATGTTTCACGTGAAACATCTAGGCAAGCGGATTCTTCTTTGCCATGCCATTTGCACGAGGCAATGAAACGGATGCTGAATGACTCTTCTTAAGAACAATGAACTCCCTGTGACCCAAGCCTTCAGGCAAATCAATTGCGTCATTCAGAAGCAAAGTGAAGCCGCAAATCTTAGCTGCTGACATGCCGGAAGCAAGCTCCTCATCCGAAGGATCACCCTTGGTGATAACAAATAGCCCTCCGTCTTTGAGGAACGGAGCAGCATACTCAACAAGAATCGGTAGAGGGGCCAGTGCGCGGGCGGTTACAACGGAGAACTGCTTCTTATGGCTTCGAGCATATTCTTCAAGACGATCATGAACCGCATGAGCATGTTTCAATCCAAGAGCATGGACAAAGGAATTAACCGCATCAACCTTCTTGCCAACAGAGTCAATATAAGTAGCTTTACGAAGCGTGGTTATGGTTAATGGAATACCAGGGAAGCCCGCACCTGTTCCCATATCGAGCAAAGCTCCCTCAGGAGCCTTATTGATATAGGGGAGCAAAACAAGTGAGTCGAGGATATGAAGTACGGCAGCATCTTCTACGTTAAGAATACGGGTGAGATTGGTTGTCTTATTTGTTTCTAGAACCAAATCCAAATGCTGGATACATTTCCTCAGCTCAATATCAGTTACGCTCAAGGAATATTCTTTGCAATAGGAAGTTAGGCGACTCAACATCTCGTCAGCCTGCTGATCGGTAAGTACAAACAACAGAAGCTCCTTTCTGACAAAAATCAGCGTATCGAGAACTTTTGACAAAAAAAGGGGACGTGGAAACCACGTCCCCCTAGCATAAGCTCGAGTAGATTATCGAGCAACAATCACCACATGGCGATCAGGGTCAGAACCCTCAGAATGAGTATCGACTGCATCGTTGCCACGAAGTGCAATGTGAACCAGTCGGCGCTCGTAGGCATTCATGGGCGGAAGCGAAACACTCTTATGAGTGCGGATGGCACGCTCGGCAGCAGACTGAGCCATGGAGGCGACCTTATCCTGACGGCGACTCTTGTATCCCTCGACGTCCACTACAACCGGATACCTAAAGCCAAGCTTGCGGCTCACCAGCAAAGAGAACATAACCTGAAGAGCATCAAGAGTGCGACCATGACGGCCAATGAGAACAGCAAGGTCGGGAGCCGTTACATCCAAAATCAGCTCACCCTCGTCGCCCTCATACTCATCGATAGGAGAGTTGGCGGCATCGAAGTGCGAAAGGATGGAACGCAGGATGGAAATCGCAACATCGGCAATGGTGTCGAGCTCCTCATCGGTCAGCTCTTCACCAGCCTTGTAGCGCTGTGCAATCTCGGGATAATCGCCCGCGACCTGCGGGGCAACCTCCTCAAGCATATCCTCGATGATCTCTTCAGACATAACGTACTCCAAAAGTTAGGTACCTAAATAAGATTGATATCCCACTACTTCTTCTTGTGCGGGCGCGGCTTCTTCTCGCGACGAGTGACCTCAACCTGCAGCGGAGCGTTCTTAAGACGCTCCTCCTCATCGGCCTTCGCCTTGTCGATGACCTTCTGCGTCACAAAAATCTGCTGGATAACCTGCCAAGCAGACGAGACGTCGTAGTACAGCAGAACACCAACGGGAAGGCTCCAGCCCATCCAAAGCATCATGACCGTCATGACAACGGCCATCATACGCATGCTCTGAGCCTGCTGGCCGGTCTGGTTGCGCGACATATAGAGCTGCGGAATCAGGGTCAGGACGGCAAACAGGATCAGGCAAACCAGCGCAGGCAGTGCAACCATAAAGCCTTCGGCAAAGGAAGCGCTCGGCGTGGTGGTCAGGTCGGGCAGGATGTTGAAGAACGAGAACGTGCCGTCGTTAAAGTACTGCGGCAGGTTGCGCAGCAATGTAAACAGGGCGAACAGGATAGGCATCTGAATCAGCAGCGGCAGACAGCCAGCCATGGGGTTGAACTTGTTCTCGCTGTAGAACTTCTGCATCTCCTCGGCCTGACGCTGGGGATCGTCGGCATAGCGCTCCTGGATCTCGAGCATCTTGGGCTGCAGCACCTGCATGCGAGCCGTCGACTTGGTCGACTTGAGCATAAGCGGCGTCAGCAGCAGACGGATGATGACCACCAGGATGATGATGGACAGGCCCCAGTCGACCGCAAAGGTCTGGATGAGCTTGAGCAGCTCGAAAAGGATGTTAACGATCCAATCCCACATGTAAGTTTTCCTCCGATAGCGAGTGCCCGCTAGGGCACAGGGTCATAACCGCCGACGTGCAGGGGATTGCAACGAGCGATGCGCCTCACGGCAAGCCAGCAGCCTCTCAAAACACCGTGCTTCTCAATCGCCTGGATGGCGTATTGCGAGCACGTTGGGTAATAAATGCAGGCGTCAGGCAATAAGGGCGAAATAACCTGTTGATATATGCGAATAGGAGCGATGGCAACACGTCGCAAAACGTGATTGCTCATCGCTCCTCCCCGGCAACGCCGGCGCGCTTCATAAGCGAACGCAACGCCTTGTCCATCTCCTGCGGCGAGGAAACCCTCGTCTTGGGAGTTGCGAACAAGATGATGTCATAACCCGCAACGGGAAATCCACAGCTGCGGGCGGCCTCGCGCATCACACGCTTAGAACGGTTGCGCACGACAGCACAACCGAGCCGTTTAGCACCAACGAAGGCGACCCTTCCGGAGTCGCCTTCGCCAACCGATTCACATATGGTCATTCGAATCAGAGGGTGATTGAAACGACGCCCCTGACTGAACACATGCTCGAAATCTTGCCGAGACTTAATAGTCTTCATGCGAGATGTGTGTATCGCTGCTAGACAGTGAGACGCTTGCGGCCCTTGGCGCGACGACGGGCGAGCACGGCACGACCACCCTTAGTGGCCATACGGGCACGGAAGCCATGGGTCTTGGCACGCTTACGCTTATTAGGCTGATACGTACGCTTCATCTTAAGTTCCTCCTGCTGCATTTCGAGTGTCCGCGGGGACGCGGACGCAGATATAGACACGTGAGCTTGAAGATTGTAGGGAAATCAATGTTCAAATGTCAAGAAATCAAAGGTAAAAGGTTGCGCAGTTCACACGGTTCCCCCATAAGCACAACCGAAATTTGCGCCTCATGGCAACCTTTCACGATATTTCATCGAGTTTTCAACAGGTCATGTTGGCAATGTTGAGAACTTTTCGTCCGTTTTCCAAAGTTTTCAACAGGTTTTGGAAAGTTGTCGAAAGATGAGAAACATTGCACGGTGAGCTACTATTTGTTCGAAACCTTTTGAAAGATTGCGAGCGGCATGTCTGACGACTTTTACACCATGGTCGATTCCGGAGACCCGGCACCCGACAACGAGCACATCACCGGCGTGCGCGAAGAGCGTGCGGAAGGCGAGCAGACGACCACGCAGGCGCCAAAAGCCATGTACGCCGCGCGCATCGCCGTCTATGACGACATGCTGTCGACACCGCGGGTGATCGTCATTGATCCGCAAGATGTCCGCACGTATTTGGAAGAGACGACCAACACCGTCTACCAGTGCATGAAAGAACAAGGTGGCCATATCTCGCTCATGGTCATCCGCGAGATTGTCGAAAACTTTATCCACGCACACTTTGCCGAGCCCATCATCTCGATTCTGGACGGCGGAGACACCATCCGCTTTGCTGACCAAGGACCCGGCATCGACGACAAGGAACGTGCTTTCGACTTTGGCGTTACCAGCGCAAACAGCAAGATGAAGCGCTATATCCGTGGAACCGGAGCAGGGTTTCCCATGGTGCAGGAGTATTTGGAAAACGCCGGCGGTGCCGTATCCATCGAGGACAACATGGGCAACGGCACCGTGGTTACGGTAAGCCTGGACCCTAAACGCGTGCAGGAAATCGAGCGTGCCGGCGGACGCGGCGCTGCCGTGCGGCCCGAGACGGAGCAGCCCACATATCCCCTGCCGGGAGCTTTTGCGCAGCAGCCCGTGGCAACGCAGCAGATGCAGCCCCCCGTGGGACAGATGCAGCAGCCCGGAATGCTTCCCACACAAGAACCCCAGGCGGCATCTATGTCGATGCCGCCAAACATGCCAGAGGCCATGCCGCTGGCTGATCAGGATGCAGCAGCAATGCAGCAGGCGACGGGGGCGCCGGGTGGCCAGCAAATGGGCTATCAGCCGTACCAACAGGGATATCCATATCAGCAGATGCCGCCACTGGGGTATGGCCAGCAGTTCCCGCAGCAGTACCAGCAGGGATATCAGCAGCCGTACCAGCAGATGCCGCAGCAGCAGTACAACCCCTGGGCCCAGCAGACGCCTCCGCAGCCTTACCAACAGTGGCCTCAAAGTTTTCAACAGCAAATGCCGCCGACGCAGAGTTCTCAACAACCAGCAGCTCAAATGATGTATCCTAATGCAGTAAATCAGTATGCACAGCCACAACCGGACGTGTTCGTAAGCGATCGCGGCAACGCCGCGCTGGGCTATCTGGCGCAAAATCAAGCGTGCGGTGCTACCGATCTGGCGAGGGCGTTTGGAAACTCGGCCCCCACTTGGTCACGCACGCTCAATGACTTGGCGCAGGCCGGCTTGGTCATCAAGCATGGCCAGAAATACCATCTGACCGAACTCGGCGCCGCTCGCGTACGAGCTCAGAGCTAAAGAACGGGAGAGACAGTGGACGAGGAAGCAAGCATCATCCTGGGGGATGCCATCGCCTTTTGCCAGCGCGACGGCCAAGATGCACGCCTCATCAACATGCTGGGGCAATCGCGCGCCATAAGCCTGACCGAAGATACGCTCACGATCGAGGCCCCCTCGCGCTTTGCCATCGCGCAGCTCAAAAAGCATCAGCCGACTATTGAGGCCTATCTGGAAGAAATCGCCTTTGCACCGATTGCTCTCGACATCGTGGCACCGCAAGGCGCCGCGACGGAATCCGCTGCCGCCACGGCGCCCGCCACGGCTCCCGCTGCTTCCCCGGCGGTGCCGGCCTCCGCAGGCGATGTGCCGACAATCGAGCACCAGCACAGCGATGTTTCCCGTGAAACAATGGCACCGTTGACGAGCGCGGCGGCGACGTCAACGAACGCACCCGTCACGCACATGCCCATCGCTCACGACGCAACGACGGGCGCGGATTCGGGCATTGCAATCAAGAACACGCTCTCGGCCGACGATTTTCGTCGCATGATGAACCAGATGAAGGGCGGAGCGCCGACTAAATCCACGCAAGCTGCGGCCCCCGCTTCACCCATGCCAGCACCGACCGTGCCGGCCGAGCAGAATACGGATGGAGCCCCGCTCGCCGCGAACTCAAAATTTACCTTTGAGAACTTTGTCTACGGCCCCGAGAACAGCCATGCCTATCGCTCGGCACTCAAGTTTGCCGCCCTCGCGGACGAGCGCGGCACATGCACATCCCTGTTCATCTATGGCAAATCGGGGCTGGGCAAGACCCATCTGCTGCTCGCCATCAAAAACGAGCTCGCCGAGAAGTCGCCCGAGATCAAGGTCAAGTATGCCAACTCCCAGGCATATCTGGACGACCTGATGACCGAGTTCGACCGTCAAAAGAAGAGCAACGCCCCCATCATGCAGGCGTACCACGGCGTGGACGTGCTCATCATCGATGACATCCAAAACATCATCGGCAAGCGCGCGAGTGTGGACTACTTTTTCCAGCTCATGGACGAGTTCATCCGCAACAACAAGAAGGTCGTCATCGCGGCAGACCGCGCCCCCAAGGACCTGAGCATGGACGAGCGTCTGACCAGCCGCTTCAACGCCGGAATGCTCTGCCTGGTCGCAGAGCCCAGCTACGAGATGAAATACAAGATCTTGCAGCGCTATTACGAGAACACCATCGTCGCCGCTCCCGAGGCGGGCGACGACTCACTGCTGGCGGCCTATGGGGGCGACGGCGGGCACCTGACCGACGAGCACTTTAAACACATGGCCGAGGTCTCGGGCACCAACATCCGCGAACTCGAGAGCTTTTGCGAGCGCTGCGCCGGCGAGGCGGGCGACCGCGAGCGCGAGGGCGGAGAGCTCACCTTTGACGATATCGACGCCATCGCCAGCCAGTACTTCGACACATCGGCCAAAAAGATCAACGTCCAGACGGTTCAGTCCGTCATCGAAGAGCAGTACGGCGTGACACACGAGGAGCTCATCGGCCCGCGTCGCAACGCCAATATCGCCAAAGCACGCCATATCGCTATCTACCTGGCCATCGAGATGTGCGAAATGACGACCACGGCGGTGGGCGCCGAATTTGGCAACCGCAACCACTCGACCGTCAGCACGAGCTACAAAAAGGTCCAGAAGATGATCCAGGAAGACCGCACCGTCACCGAAGACCTCAAGTCGCTGCGCGATAAAATTACACTGCGTTCGTAGGGAAATAGAGACACCTGTTGAAAACTTGTCGAAACCACGGGCATAAGGTGTCTAAAACCCAACCCGCGGTGATGAAAAGTTTTGCGCAGATTTTGAACGTGGAAAACCACCCCTGTTGCACACAGGTTGCTGTCGATTCTCTTTCTGGGTCTGACCTGCGTCTTTGGGAATAATCAACAGTTTCGTCAGTGCTATTACTATTATTAAGATATTTATATCTATAGAAAGGTATTAAAAGATGAAGTTCACCGTCAGCCAGAGCTCGCTCACACAAGCCATCGGCGTCGTTATGAAGGGTGTCGCTTCGGCATCCACCCTTCCCATCCTGTCGGGCGTGCTCGTCAAGGCGCAAGACGGCATCTTGGAATTCCAGACCTCTAACTACACCATCTCGATCCGTCATCGCATCGCGGCGCATGTCGAAGAAGAGGGCGAGATGGTTATCCCCTGTAAGATGCTCTCCAATATCACCAAGACCCTCCCCGATGCCCCGGTCACCTTTGAGCTGTCCGAGCGCCAGGTGCTGATTGGTTGCGAGAAGAGCTCGTTCCGCCTGAACACGCTTGATGCTAATGACTTCCCCGAGTTTCCGGCCTATGCCATCGAGAGTGCCGTGGAGCTGCCGACCGATATCTTGTCCGAGATGGTCGGCCGCGTGTGGCGCGTCACCTCGACCGACAAGGCCCGCCCCATCCTGGGCGGCGTGCACATGAAGGTCGAGAACAACACCGTTCGCCTGGTGGCGACCGATTCCTTCCGTTTGGCCGTGTGCGATACGCAGGTCGAGACCTCGACCCTCGAGGGTTCCTTTGAACTCAACGTTCCGGCTGACGCCTTTAACGACGCGCTGAACATCATGGCCAGCCAGGCGACCATCATGATCGGGGCTACCGACACCCAAGTCGTCTTCGAGGCCGGCAACACCACCTACGTGTCGCGTCGTATCGAGGGCGTGTACCCCAACTACAAGCAGCTCATCCCCGATTCGTGCGTGACGAGCGTCAAGATCGACGTCGCCGCCCTTAACGCCGCCCTCAAGCGCGTGGCTGTTATCGCGAGCGCCAACCCCGCCGTCAAGTTCGAGATCGATGTCGAGAACGGGCAGATGGGCCTGTCCTCCATCTCCAATGACCAGGACCTTGCGCAGGAGACGATCGATGTCGAGGCCGAGGGCGAGTCGGGCACCATCGCCTTCAACTACCACTACATCTTCGGCTGCCTCAATGCCCTATCCAAGGAGAAGGAGATCACGCTGGAGCTCAAGAGCTACTCGCAGGCGGGCATCTTCAAGTCCTACGACAAGATCAACTACCTGTACCTGGTCATGCCGGTCCGCATCTAGCGTTGCGCCATGACCATGTTCGCCCGCGATCTTTCCGTCGCGCACTACCGCAGCTTCGATAGCTATCGCCTTGCCCTGGACGAGGGCGTGACGATACTTGCAGGACCCAACGCGGCGGGAAAGACCAATCTCATAGAGGCGCTGCAGCTGCTGACGAGCGGCGCCTCGTTTAGGCATCCGACCGCAGCCGAGCTCGTTCATGACGGCGTGGGCTCGTGCAGGGTCGAGCTGAGGCTCGAGGGCGACGGCCGCGTGCTTGATATGGGATTGAGCGCGGAGGACGGTAAGCGCTCGTTTAGCCGCAACGGCAAGAGATGCTCTGCCGCCGGTGTGCGCGGGGTTCTGCCGAGCGTGCTGTTTTGCCCCGACCATCTGGACATGGTTAAGCGGGGCGCCAGTGTGCGCCGCGCCGCCCTCGATGACTTTGGCATGCAACTGAGCGCACGCTATGCCGATCTTGCGAGCGCCTATGGGCGCTGCGTGACCCAGCGCAACGCCTTGCTCAAGGAGACCTGGTGCTGCCGCGAGATGCTCGGCGCGTGGAACGATTCGATTGCCCGCGCGGGCGCGGCTCTGCTCGTGCACCGGTTGGCCCTGCTCGACCGGCTGGCGGGCCATGTGCGTACTGCCTACGGGCAAGTGGCGTCCGGTGAAGCCGCCAACGTGTCCTATGCGTCCACGCTGGGGGATTTGCCCCAGGTCGAGGATCGCGAAGAGCTGAAGGGCTGGGCGTACGAGCGCATGCTGGCCGCCCTTGATGAGCACGCCGGCGAGGAAATTCGCCGCGGCGTGACGTTGGTGGGGCCGCATCGCGACGAGATTGAATTTACCGTGGCGGGTCGCTCCGCCCGTTCATTTGCCAGCCAAGGACAGCAGCGAACGTTGGTACTGTCCTGGAAGGTGGCCGAGGTTGCCGTGGCTCGCGATGTCCTGGGCACCGCCCCACTGCTGCTTCTGGACGACGTGATGAGCGAGCTCGACGGCGAGCGTCGCGGCGCTTTCCTGCGGCTGATCGGCGATGATATCCAGACGGTCATAACCACGACCAACCTGGGGTACTTTACCGATGACCTGCTTGATCGAGCCAAGGTGGTGAGCATGGGTGAGACGTGCTAATTACGAGCGCGAGAGCGAAACGGTCGCCTTCAGTGGCTTTTTGAACGCAGAGCGCCAGCGCATCCTGGCGGCTGCGACCCCTGAGCGCCGTGCGCAGATGGAGGCCGCCGAGGAGTCGCGCGCGGTCTATCGCGCGTGGAACGCGGTGTGCTCGGGCACGCGCGAGGGGCGGCATGTGACGGGCCTGCGCTACCTGCCCGAGTCCAATGAGCTGCTGGTATATCTCGACTCGCCCTCGTGGACGCAGGAAATGACGTTGTTGCGCGAGATCATCCGCGCGCGCATGGAGCGCGCCGGTGCGCATGTGGACGGCCTGGTGTTCAAAACCACCGCGCCCGCTCACATGCCGCCCGCCGCCAAGGAGCGCCTGCGCCCGGCGACGACCGAGCGCCCGCCGGCCCCACACGCCGACCTCAGCGATGCCGAGCGCACCGAGATTGAGCGCCAAGTGGCGCCCATCGAAGACCAAAAACTGCGCGAGGCCCTCGAGAATGCCATGAGAGCCAGTGCCGAGTGGGCCAAGGGCGTGCAGAGCAAAAAAGAGCCTTAAATCGCATCTGGTGGCCTTGTAGAGCCAAATACCCTCGTTCCCGAGGGTATTTTTTTACGATAAACTAGTAAGGCTGTACACATTTTCTTAACTGAAGGAGGACGTGTGGCAAACGAAAACGATTACGATGGCGGCGAGATTAAGATTCTCGAAGGTCTCGAGGCCGTTCGTAAGCGCCCGGGCATGTATATCGGTTCGACGAGCGCCAGCGGTCTGCATCACCTGGTGTGGGAGATCGTTGACAACTCTGTCGACGAGGCCATGGCCGGTTTCTGCACCGAGATCCAGGTGACGGTCCACGCCGACAACTCCATCACGGTCGTCGATAACGGGCGCGGCATCCCCGTCGACGAGCATCCTATCAAAAAGATCCCGACGCTCGAGGTCGTCATGACGATCTTGCACGCCGGCGGTAAGTTCGATAACTCGGCCTATAAGGTCTCGGGCGGCCTGCACGGCGTGGGCATCTCCGTCGTCAACGCACTGTCCAAGCGTGTGGTCGTTCAGGTTCGTCGCGATGGCAACACCTACGAGATGGAGTTCTCGCGCGGCAAGACCGTCAAGAAGATGGAGGTCGTGGGCACCTCGGATTCGACGGGCACCACCGTCACCTTCTGGCCCGACGACGAGATCTTCGAGACCTGCATCTACGATTTCGATACGCTGCATAACCGTCTGCAGGAGACGGCGTTCCTCAATAAGAACCTCAAAATCGTGCTGACCGACGAGCGCGAAGCGACTCCCCACGTGGAGGAGTTTTGCTACGAGGGCGGCATCATCGACTTCGTCAAGTTCCTCAACGAGGGCAAGGACGTCCCCGAGGCCTTTAAGGAGCCCATCTACATCGAGGGCAAATCGGACCCGGACGCGCCTGTGGCCAAGATGGGCGAGGTCGAGGTTTCCCTGCAGTGGAATAGCGGCTACGGCGAGAACGTCATGTCGTTTGCCAACGACATCTACACCCCCGAAGGCGGCATGCACCTTGAGGGCTTCCGTACCGCGCTCACCCGCGTGATCAACGATTACGCGCGCAAGCAGAACCTGCTCAAGGAAAAAGACGCCAACCTGACCGGCGACGATGTGCGCGAGGGCCTTTCGGCCGTTATCTCGGTCAAGCTGCCCGATCCGCAGTTTGAGGGCCAGACCAAGGCAAAGCTCGGCAGCTCCTATATGCGAGCGCTCACGCTCAAGATTGTGACCGACGGCCTCGCCGATTACTTGGAGGAGCATCCCAAGCCCGCTCGCGAGATCGTCAAGAAGGCGCAGCAGGCCTGCAAGGCGCGCAACGCCGCCCGCAAGGCGCGCGAGGCGACCCGCCGCAAGAGCCTGCTCGAGACGGCGTCCCTGCCCGGTAAGCTCGCTGACTGCTCGGTGCGCGATGCCGAGCTGACCGAGCTCTTCATCGTAGAGGGCGACTCGGCAGGCGGTTCGGCCAAGGACGGCCGTCGCCGAGACATCCAGGCGATTCTGCCCCTGCGCGGCAAGATTCTGAACGTCGAACGCGTTGGTGACCATCGCGCGTTCTCGAGTGACACCATCCAGTCGCTGATTACCGCGATCGGCTGCGGCGTCACGACGAGTGCCGGCGACGGCGGCGACTTCGATATCACCAAGGCGCGCTACCACAAGATCATCATCATGACCGATGCAGACGTCGACGGTGCGCACATCCGCATCCTGCTGCTGACGTTCTTCTACAAGTACATGCGTCCGCTGATCGATGCCGGCTACGTCTATGTTGCCTGCCCGCCCATCTTTGGCATTAAGGTGCGCAACAAGATCCACTACGTGTATCCCAACGGCCGCCAGCCCGAAGACGAGATCCTGCGCGACACCATCCAGAGTCTGGGCCTGAACCCCGACGATAACGACGAAGACGGCAAGGCCAAGGATGGCAAGATCACCAAGAAGCGCAAGGGCTATACCGTCCAGCGCTACAAGGGTCTGGGCGAGATGGACCCCAAGCAGCTCGCCTCGACGACGATGGATCCCAAGACCCGCATCCTGCAGCGTGTGTCGATCGAGGACGCCGTGGTGGCGGACCGCGCCGTGCGCGAGCTGATGGGTTCCGAGGTCGGCTATCGCCGCGAGTACATCGAGAAGCACGCACATGATGCACGCTTCCTTGACGCTTAAGAGGAGGTAACGTGGCAGACGATATCAACAATAACGAGGGTATGGACGAGGCCGGCGATGCCGGTATGCCCGACGATCTGAAGCGCCTGCTTGCCCGTGCTGAGCAGGGCGAGGACGGCGACCCGGACGCCTATAACCCCGATGCCGATGATGATGAGGAAGAAGACGACGCCGAGCTCGAGGAGAGCTTTGGCGAAGTCGACCGTGGCGCCTCGGCCGGCGAGGATATCAACGGCGGCCAGCTCCAGATTTCGGAGTTTGGCCGCGAGATGAAGCAGTCGTTCATCGAGTATTCGATGTCGGTCATCACGGCGCGCGCCCTGCCGGACGTGCGCGACGGCTTAAAGCCGGTGCACCGCCGCATCCTGTACGCGATGAACGAGAGCGGCATCTACCCCAACCGCCCGCACAAGAAGTCAGCTTGGACGGTCGGCGAAGTTATCGGTAAGTACCACCCGCATGGCGATTTCGCGGTCTACGAGGCCATGGTCCGCCTGGCGCAGTGGTTCTCCATGCGCACGCCGCTCATCGACGGTCACGGTAACTTCGGTAACATCGACGGCGACGGCGCGGCGGCCATGCGTTACACCGAGTCCCGCCTGGACAAGGTGGCCATGGAGCTGCTGCGCGACCTGGACAAGGAAACGGTGGACTTCCAGCCCAACTACGACGAGAGCCTAGAAGAGCCCACGGTTCTTCCCGCGCGCTTCCCCAACCTGCTGGTGAACGGCTCGCAGGGCATCGCCGTGGGCATGGCCACGAACATCCCGCCGCACAACCTGGGCGAGACCATCGACGCCACGTGCCTCATGCTGGACAACCCTGACGTTACCACCGAGGAGCTGATGAAGGCGCTGCCCGGCCCGGACTTCCCCACCGGCGGCATCATCATGGGCAAGAAGGGCATCCGCGACGCGTACGAGACGGGCCGCGGCTCGCTGACCGTGCGCGCGAAGTGCAAGGTGGAGGAAGGCAAGAACGGCCGCAGCTCCATCGTGGTCACCGAGATACCCTACCAGGTGAACCGCCAGCGCCTGCTGGAGAAGCTGGGCGAGCTGGTGCGCGAGAAGAAGC